>PKQS01000012.1 GCA_017577945.1 Bacillota bacterium | reverse complement strand
GGGTTCCTCTGGCTGGGACGGGCGGTGTTTGACCGCATCGACGCCCGGGTGCGGGCTTTGGGCACGCTGAGCACGCACTGAGCGGCGGCATGCGGGAGCAGCGGGCCGCCCGGCCGGATCCGAAGCCGGCGCCGGCAGCGGGCGCCGGCCGCGGCCGCCGGCGGGTGCAATCCGCCGTCCGGCGGCGGGGGTAACACCGCCGCGCGCCGTCAGTCTTTGTACGGGTCGTATTCGTCGCTGCCGGCCATGGCCACGCCCACGGGCCTGAGCACGTGCAGGACGTCGATGGTGTCGGCGTGGGCGTCCAGCACGTCCTGCAGCTTGCGGTACACGGCCGGGGCTTCGTCGGGCCCGCCGCCCCGCAGCTCCACGCCCAGGCGCTTCAGCTGGCGGTGCACTTCGTCCATGTTGATCTCGCCGCCGACGCGCACCCGCCCGCCCCGCACCCGCTTCCAGCGGCCGGCGGCCCGGGTGCGGCTCATGACGCGGCCGGCGCCGTGCACCGTGCTGTAGAGGGCTTTGCGGGACCACTCGGTGTCTTTGCCGCGGATGATGACGGAGATGTCGCCCATGCTGCCGCCCACGAAGCTGAGCTGCCCGGGGTGCGAAGGCGTGGCGCCTTTGCGGACGACGATGAGCTGTTCGCCGCCGTGCTCTTCCTCCCAGGCGAAGTTGTGGTGGTTGTGCACCTCGAAGTCGGCCTCGGCGCCCAGGATGCCGAGCACCTGGTCCACGACGACGTCCCGCCCGGCGTAGGCGTAGGCGCCGGCCAGCTTCATGGCCTCGTGGTACGCGCGGCCCAGCTCGCTGTCCATGCGCAGCAGCACCGGCGGCATGTCCATGGACTCGCCCGGGTGCCGGGCGTCGAACGGCCGGCCGGCGGCTAGGTTCAGAAAGCCGGTGGCGGTCTTGTGGCCGAAGCCGCGGGAGCCGAAGTGAACGGCCACCCACAGGTCGCCGGTTTGGACGTCTTCCATTAAATTGACGTAATGGTTCCCGGCGCCGACGGTGCCCAGCTGCTCCCGGGCCAGCTTCTTCAGCGCGGCCACGCCCGGGTGCACCGTCCAGCGTTCGTCATCAAAGACGGGGTGGTCGATGGGCTTGGGGTTCTTGCGCCCGATGCCGAAGCTGATCTGGTCGAAAATTTCGTCCATGAGCCGGGGAATGTCGGCCCGGACGTCGTCGGCTTTGAGATTGGTGCGGACCGCTTTGTTGCCGCAGCCGATGTCGAAGCCGACGCCCGACGGGGACGTCAGCCCGCGATAGGCCACCACGCCGCCGATGGGCATGGAGTAGCCTTTGTGGGCGTCGGCGCACAGCACGGCGCCGTACGTTTCGGGCGGCGCGGCGCAGCGTTTGATTTGCGCCATGGTGTCTTCATCGGGATCGCCGAAGACGACGATGCCGTCAATCATTCTCGGTTTGCCCAAAGTCTGCCCCTCCCTTGCCTTCATCTTATCACGAGCGGCCAGCCGGCGGCGGCCCGGGGGGCAGCGGCTGGGCGGGAGGCGGAAGACGCGGCCGAGGCGGCAGGGCGCGGCAG
>PKQS01000011.1 GCA_017577945.1 Bacillota bacterium | reverse complement strand
GGTAGCTGCTCTGCTGACCGAGGCCGCTGACGATGTTCTCGCCTACATGGCGTTTCCAAGGGAGCACTGGCAGAAGATCCACTCCACAAACCCGCTGGAGCGCCTGATGCGGGAGATTGGCCGGCGTGTCGATGTGGTCGGCATCTTTCCCAACGCAGCGGCAGCCCTACGGCTGATCGGCGCCGTCCTGCAGGAGCAGGAGGACGAGTGGCGGGTGCAGCGGCGGTATCTGAGCATGCAGTCGATGGCCAAACTGGCCGTGACGCGGTCTGAGACTGAGGCAGCCCTGGTTCTCGACGCCTGAGCTCGCAAACGAGCCTGTTCTCGAAGGGAACTGCCGTTTACACACTTGACGGGACACGACCCACCAACGCGCTAAACATCGCGCTGGAGCTGGTCACGTCGGAGGAAACCGAGGTCATCGTCACCGGAGGCACTCTGCGCGGCCGCTCGCTGGAGCTGGTGGGCCACGTGGCGGAACGCACCTTCCGGGAACTGTACGTGGATGTGGCGATCATCGGGGTCGACGGTATCTCCCTCGATCAGGGATTGACCACGTACCACATCAGCGAAGCCTACACCAACCGGGTGCTCATGGAGCAGGCCCGCGAGGTGTGGGTCGTCGCGGACCACAGCAAGGTGGAAAAGGTAACGCCCGCCTACATCGGCCCGCTGTCCCGCGTCCGCCGCTTTATCACCGATACCGGCGCGCCGGCGCTGTTTCTTGAGGAGCTGCGCCGGCTGGGCATCGACGTCGTGTGCGCGTAAGCGCCGGGGGTGATGCCGTGATCCTGACTGTCACCCTGAACGCGTCCTTGGATAAGACGTACTCGGTGCCCGGCTTCGCCGTGGGCCGGGATGTGGTGGCCGCCCACGTGGAGTGCTCGCCGGGCGGCAAAGGCCTCAACGTCGCCTCTTTTGCTCGTTCGCTGGGGGCGGAGGCGCTGGCCACCGGTATCCTGGGCGGCCATACCGGGCGGCACGTTCTCGACCTGCTCGCGGCAAGGGGCATCGCCCACGACTTTGTCTGGATCGAAGGCGAATCCCGCAGCTGCCACATCATCTACGATCCTGACGGCAATACGCTGACCCAAATCCGTGAGCCGGGGCCGCGCGTGCCGCCGGGGACCCGCCACGCGGTGGCGGAAAAGCTCCGGCAGCTGGCGGCGCGGGCCCAGGTCGTGGTCATGTCGGGAAGCCTGCCGCCGGGCCTGGAGAGCGACACCTACCGGGAGCTGGTCGCGCTGGCGCGCGCCCAGCAGGTGCCGGTCATCCTGGACACCGCGGGCGAGCCGCTGGCGCTGGGGCTTGAGGCCGGGCCGACCCTCATCAAACCCAATTGGGACGAACTACGGGAGCTGGCCCGCCGGCTCGAGATCACCGGTGCCTTTCCCGAAACGCGCTTCACGGCGGCGTCCGGCCGCGGCGACGGGGAGGACGTGCGCCGGTGGGCCGCCGCTGTGGCCCAAGAGGTACACCGGCGCTTCGGCACCCGGGTGGTGGCTTCGCTGGGGCGGCTGGGCGCGGTGGTGGCCGAGGAGAGTGGCGTGTACGCGGTCGTACCGCCCCCTATCCAGGCCGTCAACACCATCAGCTGCGGCGACGCTCTCGTGGCCGGCATCGCGGTCGGCTGGACCCGGGGGTTGGAGCTGCGCGAGGCTGTGCGGCTCGGCGTCGCTGTCGCCACGGCCAAGGCCCGGCGTTTTTCGACCGGTTCCGTGACGGCGGAAGAAACAGCGGAACTCTTGCCGCGCGTGGCGGCAGTGTCCCTCGGCTAACCGGCGCTTGCCGTCAACGGTGCTGCCGCACAGGCGTCCGCTTCTCTGCCTCCAGACGCACAAAAGGCGCCACACCCTCGACGAGGTACAGCAGAGGATCCGTCTTGAAAAACCTTGAGGACGGCTCACCGCTCGACCGGCGTGCCGTCCCCAAGACTGTGGCCGTCCCACGGAGTAAGACTACGACGCTGGTCCTAGAAAACGAGGCCCATATCCACGCCGAAGCGCATGCTCTTGCCCTCGCCCTGGCCGAAGAGCACCTGCACGTTGCTCACCCGGACGCGGACCAGGTTGGGACCGAGGCGCAACGCGGCGCCGACTGCGCAAGCCTGCGTTTTCTCACCACCGGACCGTGCTTTTCGCGCCAGCCACCATGCTTTTCGTGCCACGGTCCATCGTTTTCGTGCTGCTGGCCGGGTTTCTGTTGCTAGTGGCCATGCCTTTCGTACCAGCCAACGTCAAGCGCTGCCTTTCCCGGCTAGATCTCGTACGTGATGATCACCGTAGCCGTCACGGAGACCTCGCCGGGCGAGACGGGCGTCGCCGCGAACTCCGCCATGTCGGCGGCCACCGAGCGCAACATGGCGCCCACGGGGGTGCTGACGCTTTCGCTGATGTTCACGATGCGCTTCAGGAACACGCCCGCCGCCCGAGCCAGCGCCTCCGCCTTGGCCCGCGCGTTGCGCACCGCTTCCGTCAACGCCCGCTCCACGGCCTCGTCCGGATTGCTCAAGACGAAGATGGGCCCGGAAACTTGCGTCGCGCCGGCCGCAATGGCCGCGTCCAGCCAGGGGCCCAGGTTGTCCAAGTCCGTCACCGTCACTTCCAGCGTGTGGCTCACCACGTAGCCCACGAACGTGCGGCTGCCGTCCGACGGGTTGTACCGGTATTCAGGACTGACGTGGAAATGCCGCGTCTTCAGGTGCCGCTCCTCGGCGCCCGAGAGCAGCAGCTTGTCGCGAATGGCGTTCATTGCCTCCGCGTTGGCCGCCCGGGCTTCCTCCGCGGTAGACGCCCGCGTCTCGACGCCGACGGTAAACACGGCCATATCCGGCTCCACCCGCACTTCCGCCCGGCCCGTCACCACCAGCGTCGCCACGTCTGGCGCCTGCGCCAACGCCGCCGTGCTCATCAGAAGCACCGCCGCCAGCGCCAGAGCCGTCACCGCCGCCTGACCGATGCGCACGCGCTTCACTGGCTCCACCCCATTCACATTTTTCCTTCGATGTCTCGCTCGGCTTGCGACGTCGCCCTTGCCGACCGCGCACCCGCTGCTCCTGCGTAGCGCCGGCGGCCGGCAGGCGCGTTACAGCCGCCGCTCCTTCACCCGCACCCCGCACCGCCGGCACCGGTAGTGCTTCCCGCCGTGGTTCAGCCGCCGCTTCGTCCGCCTCTTCGCGCCGCACCGCGGGCACCAATACTCCCACCGGTACCGGGCGGGCGTCGCCCGGGCTTTGGCGTAGCGGTGCACCTCGCCGCCCCGCTCCCGGATGCGCTGCAGCCATTGCCGGAACGCCGGCCCGTGGTTAGGCACCAGCAGGTGAATCATCTCGTGCAGCAGCGTCACGTCCACGTCCTCGGGAAACGCCAGGTGATAAGGCACCGAGAGCCGGATAATGCGCCGCTTCGGGTAGCACCGCCCCGCCGCGCTGGTCATGCGCCGGCTCCACTCGATGGTCACTTGCTCGCGCGGCGGCAGCTGGTTGTCGAAGTACAGCCGGGCGAACCGCTCGTACCGCTCGTACAGCTCCTCCGGCGAAGGCAGCTTGTCCGGCGCGTCATCCTGTCCCTCCCGGAAGCGGCCGCTTCCCCGGCGCTTCTTCCCCTCCTGCTGCGTCACCGCGAGGCCTCCGGATTCGCCGGCTGCGGCTCCGGCCCGCCCTCCCGGGCGCGGCGCCCCGGCGTCAGCCTCTTCGCCAACTTCCTCACCGTGTCCACGCTGGTGGCGGCCACCTCGCGCGCCCCCTGCGCGATCTGCTTCGTCACTTGCGACGTCGTCTTCACCGTGGCCGTTCCGGCCCGCTTCACCGAATCCAACACCAGGCGCGTCATCGCGCCCGTGATGACGCCTCCGACCGTCTTGGCGCCTTGCTGCACCACCGACGGCATCATCTGCAGCGCCTCGACGAAAGCCGCTTTGCGCACGGCGGCCGGATCCGCCAGCGTCAGGCTGCCGCAGCAGCGCTTGGCGATGACACCGACCCGCAGCGTCACGTACGCGTTGGCGCTGCCGGTCAGCACCGACTGGACGAAGACCGTCGTCGCCGCCTCCAGGCCCGGCACGGCGCCTGCCGCGGACGTCATAATGGAGGTCACGAGGGGCTGCAGCGTTTCCGTCAAGTCCACGTCGTCAATCTGCCGCGCCAGCAGCGCCGCCAGCGCCACCTGGCCGTACAGCCACGCGAGCTCCCGCAGCGATGGGCGTTGGTTGTAAATGCGGGCGATTTGCAGCACAAGGCGCGACTGCGCCGCCAGCACCGCCACCGCGTCGAGGCTGCCGTTTTGCGAGATGGCCGTCGTCAGGAAAACCTGCAGCGCCGCCGTTCGGGTCGCGTCGTCGGCCCGCTTGCCCAACAAGGTCAGCGCCGCGGCGATGTCCTCCTCGGTCTCCAGCGGCATGCCAGCGACGTACGGGTTGCGCGCCAGGCGCGCCTTCAGCCGCTGCAAATAGCGGGGATACTCGGGATCGTCGCGGCTCTTGGGCGGCCGCAGCGGCTTGGGCAGGCGCAAGAACGACCACGCCAGCGCGCCGGTGCCCAGCGCATACAACCCCACGAGAAACCACAGGACGATCTGGCCGAACACCGGCGACAGCCGATCCGCCAGCGCCACCACCTGCGCCGTCTGGTTGACGACGAACAGCACGAACAACACGATCAAGGCGATGCCGGCGATGGCCAGACCTTTTCCGATCGGTTCGCGCACGACGCCACCCCCTGTCGCGGCGCGCCCGCGGCCGCAGGCCGCGCCCGCATCCGCCGGCGCGTTGTCACGGTATGTCAACGCCGCCGCGTGGTGTCAGACTTCGCAACGCTCGCAACCGATTCCTCCGCCGCCGCTGCCCCCCTGCGCCGGATGATTTTCCCTGTCCTTTTCGGTACAATGGCCCCAGGTGATGCGCATGGCCTTGCTCAGCCGCTTGCGCGGCTTTCCGCGGCCCTGCAAAGTCCACATGGTCGTCGTACCGGCAGAAGCTTTCTGAACCCGCCGCTCGCAGACGTACGCGGAGAAGCTGATGAAGGGCAAGACGGACATCGTCATCGCGCATCCACGTTCGACAATACGCAACGCCGACAAGATCGCGGTGCTGGACGAAGGGCTTATCGTGGAAATGAGCACGCACGAGGAACTGATAGCCCGCGGCGGGCTGTCTCGCCGTTTCGTGGAGCGGCAGTTCGCGGCGGCGCGGACGGAGGAGCTGCCGGCATGACTACGAGAGACATTCCCGTCTTCCTGTCAATCGACGCGGCGCCGGAAGCGCTGGGCTTCGACTCGGGCGCAATGAAGGGCATCCGGGAGCTCCTCATCCGTTACGTCGAGGGTGGCCACATCGCCGGCGCCGCCGCGCTGGTAGCCCGCTACGGGCAGATCGTGCAGCGGCTGGCGGTGGGCTGGGCGGATCTCGACACGAAGAAGCCGCTGGCCTCCGACACGCTGTTTCGCATTTTCTCCCTCACCAAGCCCATAACCAGCGTCGCGGCGCTGATGCTCGTCGAACAAGGCGCCGTCGCGCTCGATGACCCCGTGTCCGACTACATCCCCGCTTTCCGCGACGTCCGCGTCTTCGCCGGGCTGCAGGGCGGCCGCATCGTGACCGAGCCGCCGCGCCGCTCCCTAACGGTGCGGCACCTGCTGACGCACACCTCAGGCGTCGCCGGCACCGCGATGCGCAGCGACGAGCCCCTGGCCGCTGCGTACCGGAACGCCCGCATCGGCGACGAGCGGCTGACGCTGGCGGAAATGTGCGAGCGGCTGGCGGAGATTCCTCTGCTGTTTCATCCGGGGGAGCAGTGGCGCTACGGGGTCAGCACGGACGTGCTGGCGCGCGTGGTGGAAGTGGCCTCCGGGATGAGCTTCGGCCGGTTCTTGCGCGAGCGGCTCTTCCTGCCGCTGGGCATGCACGACACGTCTTACGTGGTGCCGCCGGAAAAGCGCGACCGGCTGGCGACCCTGTACACGGCGACCGCCGGCGGCCTGCGGCCGCTGAAGCACACGAACGTGACGCCGGCCACCGCAGCGGCCGCCGGCGCAGCGCCCGCGGACGCGCGCGCCGCCTCCAATGCCCAGGTTGCGGGGGGCGAACTTGCGACGGCATACAGGGGCGCGGAAAGCGACGCGCGCTCGCTCGGCCCCACGCTTGAATCCGGCAGCACAGGGCTCGTTTCCACCATCACCGACTACTTCCGCTTCGCGCAGATGCTGCTCGACGAAGGCCGCTGGCAGAACCAGTCACTGCTGCGTGCCGAAACCGTGCGCATGATGGTGCGCAACCAGCTGCCGCCCGACCTGCTGCCGTACCGCCTGCCCTGGCCGCACGTGGCCCGCTACACCGCCGGCTGCGGCTTCGGCTTCGGCGTGCGGGTCGTGATGGACCTCGACCGGTGGGGCTTGCCCGGCTCGGTGGGGGAATACGGCTGGGCGGGTGCGTCCAACACGTACCTGTGGATCGATCCGGTGAAAAAGATCGTGGCGCTCCTGTTCGCCCAGGTGTTTCCCTTCATGCACACCGACCTCGACCGCCAGTTCAAGCGCCTGGTCTACGCAGCCCTCATGGACTGACGGCTCCTCATGGACCGACGGCTCTGGGACTGCGGCCGAAGCGTGTCGGCACACGAGGCAAGCCTCACCCGCGCCGTGCCGCCTTCGGCGTCCAAGGCGCCGCGCGGCGTGTCACGCGCGCCGCCCGTGCCGCATAGCCCTATAAGACCAACCCGAGGACCACGCGGGCGCCGCGCCGGCCGGCGCGGGTGCCGCAAGACCGCGGAATGAGGTGGTTTTGTGCCGACGCGCGTGCGAACGACGGGGCGTCACGTAGAGGCTGAGCGCTCCACCACCGGGCGTCCTCCTGCGCGCCGGGCCGTGCTGCGGGCCGACTTGAGCGGCTTCGCCCAGGTGCCGCCGGTTTTAACTCCGGGGCGGGGGACGTTTCAAGCCCGGCTGAGCGGCGATGGGCTCGAGTACGAGCTGACCTATGAAGGGCTGACGTCCGACGCCATGGCCGCCCATATCCACTTCGGCCATCCGACGGACAACGGCGGCATTCTCGCTTTCCTGTGCGGCGGCACAGGGCAGGCCTGCCCCTTGCGGGCAGGCACGGTGCGGGGCACCCTGTCGGCCAGCGACATCCTGGGCATTCCCGAACAAGGGGTGGCCGCGGGAGACGTCCAGGGCGTGCTGCGCATCGTGCTGGCCGGCTTGGCCTACGTCAACGTGCACACGCAAAACTTCCCGGACGGCGAAATCCGCGGCCAGATCCGCATCGTCCGCTAATCGAGCCGGCCGCCGGCGTCTAGCCGCAGCACGCGTCCGAGCCCCGTCCGCAGGCGCCGTCACGCCACTTCCGTGCGCTCGCCCGAGCCCACCGCGCCCGGGCGAGCCCCGTTCATGAACGAAGCGCGCGGCCGGCGGTAGGTTCGAACCGGCGCACCAGGCTGGAACGGCTGCACCCGGTCCGTTTGCGGGCAGCCGTCCGGCCGCGGCTACTGCCCCATCTCCCGGAAGAAGGCCACCAGCGCGTCGATCTCGTCTTCCGGCAGCCAGGCGTAGCTGGCCATGGCCGGCAAGTATCCTTTGGCAATCTTGGCCTGCGGGTCCACGATGGACTCCCGCACGTACGCCTCATCCACGAGGACGACGCTGCCGTCCTCCAGCTCCCGCTGCGAGCCCCAGACGCCTCGCACCGTGGGCCCGATGGACGCCGAGCCGTCGGTCGAGTGGCAAGTCGCGCAGCCCCGCTGGTCGAACAGCTCGGCCCCGCGCTGAGCCAGCGCCGACAGCTGCACCTCACTGGCAGGCCGCAACGGTTCGGGTGCCGGCTGAGACGACTTGTCCCTGTACATCAAGATGGAGAAAACGAGCAATCCGATGCAGGCGCCGATGACGGCTTGGGCGATGATCTGTAGGATTTCTTTCCTGCGCTGCTTGTCCACGGACACGCACCCTCCTTGGTTGGGCGAAACGCGGGGTCGCTCCTTACCCTTCCCGGCGTTCCCCGCCCGCCCCTACTAGATCGCACCGCCGCCCCGCCGCCTTGGCCACAGCAGCGCCGCGAGCACCGCCAGCCCGACGACGCCCATGGCCGGATACACGCTGCCCACCACATCCGCAAAGGACAACTCCCCGCCGACGAACCCCACGGCCGCCGCCGCGGTGGCCGCGGGCTGGAACCAGCGCGGCCGGATTTCGGCCATGCGGGCGGCAAAGCCGAACACCATCGCCACCGCGGTGGTAAAAATTTGGATGAAAAGCAGCACGCCGAAGAAGATCGCGCCCCAGCGAGGCAGCGCCTGCGCCGCCGCCAGCATGGGAATGTCCAGCGCCGCCGCGCCAGGCATGCGAGCCGCCACCGCGAGATGCACGGCCAGCGCCGACACCCCGAGCCCCACGCCGCCCAGCACGCCCCCTTGCCACCGCGCCCGCCCGCTCGGAACCGCCGCCCCCAGCGCGGCCATGACCGGGACGGCCAGCAAGATGTTGTACGCGACGTACAACCCCGCCGCAGCCCACCACGACGGCGCCGCCGCGAGCGCCGCGTCGCCGCGCCAGCCCAGCGCGGCCGCCAGGCCCGCCCGCAGGCCCGCCGGCCAAGACGTGCCGGCTGATGGCCAGACGGCGCCCAAAGAGCCCAGGCTGACGACCCAAATGCCCGCCACCAGCAACGGCGCCCACGCCGCGATGCTGGCCACGACGCCGCTCAGCCCGCCCAGCACGGCCAGAAGGCTCAGGCCCATGATGAGGAGCGAGCCCGTCCAGCGGGGCCGGCCGAACTGCTCGATCATGGCCGCCCCGGCGCCGGAGGCCATGCTCACCGCCAAAGCCAGCAGCCCAAGCGTCAACAGCCCGTCGCACAACGCTCCAAGCCGCGGCCCGAACAGATACGCCAACACCGCCCGGTGCGAGGACGCCTTCGTTTCGCGCCCCAGCGCCAGCAGGCGGACCGCCGTCGCGCTGAAAAGCAGCGTCGCCAGCGCCAATCCCGGCAGCGCGTAAGGGCCGAACGCGGTAAAGAACTGGAGCGTCTCCTGCCCCGACGCGAAGCCGGCGCCGATGACGGTGCCGATAAACGTGCCGGCAATGGCCCACCCGCCGGGCTGCCGCGAACGATTGTTCATCCGCCGTCTCCTTCCGGCGCCCGCCGCGTGCGCGCGCCCGCTTCAAACTAACGTGCCGTTCCTCTTGATCATGCCTCCTCCCGCGGCCACAGCGATCGCACTACGTGAAGCGGCGAATATTCGCCGCAGGAAAAAACAGTCAGAGGCTGCACGCCCGGGAAAAGCCGCCGGGTCGCTTCCTCAACGGTCAGCCCCTGCTGCGCCAGCCGGCGCACCTGGCCGGCCAGCTCTTCCAAATATTCCAGCTTAGCCCGCAAGGCCGCTTGGCCATTGGCGACCACGCCAGCGTGCGCGCAAAAGATCGTGTCGAACTCCAGCGCCAGGACTTGGCGGATCGACTCCATCAGCACGGGCAGCGACTCTTGCCGCATGGCGGTGCGCAGGCGCGTGCCAAGGTACAAGTCGCCGCTGAACAGCCACCCTTGCGACGGCTCGTGCAAGGCGACGTGCTCGGCCGCGTGGCCGGGCGTCGGGATGATGCGGAAGCGATACTGGCCGGTCTCGAGACGCTCCGGCAGGGGCCGGGAGGGAAAAGGTTCGGGCGTGCGCCAAAAGGCGCGGCGGTACAGCGGCAGCCGGAACCGCTGCTCCGTCCTACCCACCGCGTCAGGGTGGCAATACACGGGCACGCCGGCGGCGGCCACCTCCGACGCCATGCCCGCGTGGTCTTCGTGGAGATGAGTCAGCACCACTTGCTCAACGCCCGGGAGCCCGTCGACGAAGCGCCGAAACCCCTCAGCCAGGCGGCGTGGTCCCGTGTCCACCAGCAGCCCGTCGACGTAGAACACGTACACCCGCATGCCGGCCGAGCCAAGGCGCACCAGCGCCCGGCCAGCCGTCACCGGCCCGTGGCGCTCCACGTCGTACACCGCGGCATCCTCCTTCCGCGCCGCCCCGCCGGTGCGGCGCCACAAAGGAAAAAAGCCCCTTCGCCCGCCTCGAACCGAGACCGCGAACGGGGCTTTGTCGCTCGATACTCGCCGCCAAGCGCGGCGCCGAGCCGTATTACACCCGGCCGTATGTTACGCGCCGCGACCCGACAGCCGCTGCTCGGGCGGCAGCGCGGCGCTGGTAATGCCTTCCATCGCGGCGCCGAGGCCCCGCGAGACACGCGCCAACAGCTCCGGATCGTTGTAGTGCTTCGTCGCCTCGACGATGGCCCGGGCCCGGCGCACTGGGTCGCTGGACTTGAAGATGCCCGAGCCGACGAATACGCCGTCGGCGCCCAGCATCATCATCAGCGCGGCGTCCGCCGGCGTCGCCACGCCGCCCGCCGCGAAGTTGACCACAGGCAGCCGGCCCGTCTCGTGCACTTGCTTAAGCAGCTCGTACGGCGCTCCCCATTCTTTGGCCACCGCCATCAGCTGCTCCGGCCGCAGCGACTGCACGTAGCGAATCTCGTCCATCACCTGGCGCATGTGCCGCACCGCCTCTGAGATGTCGCCGGTGCCCGCCTCCCCCTTCGTCCGGATCATGGCCGCCCCTTCTGCAATGCGGCGCAGCGCTTCGCCCAGGTTGCGGGCGCCGCACACGAAAGGCGTCTTGAACTGATGCTTGTCGATGTGGTGCCGGTCGTCCGCCGGCGTCAGCACTTCGCTCTCGTCGATGCAGTCCACGCCCAGCGCCTCGAGGATGCGGGCCTCCGCGATGTGCCCGATGCGGCACTTGGCCATCACCGGGATGCTGACCGCTTCTTTGATGCGGATGATGATCTCCGGGTCGGCCATGCGCGCGACGCCGCCCGCAGCCCGGATGTCCGCCGGCACGCGCTCTAGGGCCATCACAGCCACCGCACCGGCGTCCTCCGCGATCTTGGCCTGCTCCGGCGTCGTGACGTCCATAATGACGCCGCCTTTCAGCGACTCAATAAACGCGCGCTTTTTCGCCACCAGGTCTTCCATGGTGCAAACCCTCCCGTGGGACGGCTTACCCTCCAATGCCGCTTCAAGTATACCGATTCAGAATCCAACAAGGCAACAAGGACCGGGCCGGCCGCAGCGTTCGCGGCCGCCCAAAAAGGAAGAAGCCCGTGGCGTCAACCACGGGCTTCGTTGGCTCCCCGGGCTGGATTCGAACCAGCAACTCCTCGGTTAACAGCCGAGTGCTCTGCCGTTGAGCTACCGGGGAATACGGCTCCGCGAGATTGACGCAATCTCGCGGAGCAAAAACTTTCCCGGCACGGACCTACTCTCCCGCCCGGTGGCCCGGGCAGTACCATCGGCGCTGGAGGGCTTAACTGCCGTGTTCGGAATGGGAACGGGTGTTTCCCCTCCGCTATGCGCACCGGAA
>PKQS01000010.1:300000-439823 GCA_017577945.1 Bacillota bacterium | reverse complement strand
GGCTATTAGGCGTTGGCGCCCCACGGGGGGCCGTGGATTGAAAACACTGAAAATTTGGCCGTAGCTCTGCGCGGGCAAGGTCCCGCCCCACGCGGGCGCGTGGATTGAACCCCGCCGTGGTTGCAGCCCGTCATTGTCGCCATCGGTCGCGCCCCACGCGGGCGCGTGGATTGAAACTCGGGACTGGGCCTAGCGGGCAAGAAACAGTGCGTGTCGCGCCCCACGCGGGCGCGTGGATTGAAACGGGGTCATAATGCCGCGGTCAACAAGCTGGACGAGTCGCGCCCCACGCGGGCGCGTGGATTGAAACTATAGCGAGCTAAGAAAAGAAGTTGTCTGGGACGGGTCGCGCCCCACGCGGGCGCGTGGATTGAAACGGTGTCAAAGAAAACAACTCTTTTGGGGGTTGCGGGGGTCGCGCCCCACGCGGGCGCGTGGATTGAAACTAACGAGCAGGGCTCCGTCCCGAATTGTGTAGACAGTCGCGCCCCACGCGGGCGCGTGGATTGAAACTGCCCACCCAAACCCCGCTCCACGGATTGACAACGGTCGCGCCCCACGCGGGCGCGTGGATTGAAACCACGTCTCCGACGTGCAACCCTCGTGTTCGCTGAGTCGCGCCCCACGCGGGCGCGTGGATTGAAACCACGTCTCCGACGTGCAACCCTCGTGTTCGCTGAGTCGCGCCCCACGCGGGCGCGTGGATTGAAACTGACGGTTATCCGAGAACCGGGTGACCCAGCACCGTCGCGCCCCACGCGGGCGCGTGGATTGAAACCGGCCTCCCGGGCGGTCGTCGCCACCCGGGCGACGTCGCGCCCCACGCGGGCGCGTGGATTGAAACCCCGTCCCACCAGGATAAGAATCAGCGGATTATCGTCGCGCCCCACGCGGGCGCGTGGATTGAAACCTCCACAACCTGCGTGACACGGCTCAACTTATCCGTCGCGCCCCACGCGGGCGCGTGGATTGAAACTTCGCAGCTTGCATCGTCAACTATGACCGGGAATGTCGCGCCCCACGCGGGCGCGTGGATTGAAACTTGGACGGTATCATACACCGCAACCGTTGCGTTATGTCGCGCCCCACGCGGGCGCGTGGATTGAAACGCCTGGCCACGGCGCCTGAACTCCTCGTACTCGTGTCGCGCCCCACGCGGGCGCGTGGATTGAAACCCGAGCGACCCTAGGATGGACTGCACGCCTTGGCTCGTCGCGCCCCACGCGGGCGCGTGGATTGAAACCGCCTCCGCCATCATCTCCCGCACGTGTGCAGGCGTCGCGCCCCACGCGGGCGCGTGGATTGAAACAAATACGCACAGAGCTACAGGTTGCCATGGGAAGAAGTCGCGCCCCACGCGGGCGCGTGGATTGAAACCCCCCTTTCCAAGTCCGTTGCTCCCGGCACGAGTGGTCGCGCCTCACGCGGGCACGTGGATTGAAACATCATCCACCTGGGGGGACCGTCCCGGGGCGGTAGTCGCGCCCCACGCGGGCGCGTGGGATGGGACGGCGTAAGACAGAGTGGCAGCTCGGCGAGGCGAGCGGTGCTCCGAAGGCGGCCGCGTCGATTGCACGCCTAGGTCCATACCTTTGAGGGGCGTAGGGAGAAGCCTGGAGTGCGAGCAGTGGCGCAACTCCTGTGGCGTGCGGATTAGGTTGGCGGCGAGGGAAGCTGGTAGCAATCCTGGGACGAACGCTTTCGTAGGACGTCTGCAGGCTCTCTAATGTTTCCTGCGGCGTGCGTGCGGGCAGTGTTTGTCGTCAATTCCGTGGCGAGATCACCTGCGATAGCGCGTGGCAGGGGCTGTTCCTTCTCTTTCCCTCTGGTAAACCGCTCGAACGCGATGGGTTCATGGTGACTCCTCGTGGGAAAGGCAGACAAGCCGGCCGGCGTACTTTGGCGGCCAGACAGCTTCGTCGGTTGTGCAGGAGGCGAGAAAATGGGTTAGGCTGCGAAATCCTGCCCGACGGTCTTCCTTGAGTGATGAAGACGACAACATCGTGGCCTTCCTGTCATGGTACCCGTCTACGACCGAGCGGGTGTCTCGTCACTTGGCCAGGGCCGAAAGCGGTCACGTATAGCTTCACATCGAAGAGGGCGAAACGCTGATGGAGGCCCTGGCGCGGGAAATTGAGGAGGAAACCGGCTGGCGGCTGCGGCGCGTGGTCGCACCAACGGCAGACTGGGAGTGGGAACACGCCGGCGTCGTTCGCCGCAAGATCGACTACCTTTGCCGTGCGGAACTGCGCGGTAAGCGGGCGGCCGGTGCGAGCGAATGAAGTAGAGCGAATGAACTAGTGCAGTCAGTGGGGAGCGGTCCTCCGCGATTGGGTAGTTCGTGGAAACGTTCTTCGGAAGCGTTGCCCGCAATGCGCCTGGCAATCCTGCGGCAGTCCGTTCGCGGCCTGACGCCCACCAAGTGGCGGTTCGCTGGATTCCGCTTAGTGAGCTGGCGAAGGCGCCGCTGCTGCCGAACGTCGGCGTTCGCCTTGCTCAGCTGTTGCAGCAAGACGTCCCCAGTTTTACGGCCGAGGCATAAGGATGTCGGAAGGGATGCGGCGTTCGCGTACCCGCTCCAGACGGAACTTGAGGCCAACCCGATCATCCCATCGACCGTCGCCTCGGTCGAGCGGGTCTTCGGGCTGGTGGACGAAGAAGCGGAAGCGTCGGAGCCGTCCTAGGCGGAAAAGCTGACCTTGCCCAAGGGCGAAGTGGGCATGGAGAACGTGTCGTTCCGCTGCCAGCCCGACGTGTCCCTGATTGAGAACCGGAACGTCACGGTCCGGCCGGGCAGGTGGTGGCGGCTGGGCAGGTGGTGGCCATGGTGGGGCCGGGGGGCGGGCGAGACGACGCTGGTCAACCTGCTGCTTCGCTTCTACAACGGGGACGAAGGGCGAAGCGTGGGCCAAGAGACCTACGAGGAGCTGCCGGCTAAGGACGGTTTCTATGCGGAGTTGTATAACAGCCAGCTGGCCGGGGCGCGGGTGGCGAGCGCGAACTGAGGGCGCGCCGGGGCAGCAGGGGTACGTCCCGGCCGCGTTGAATGTATTTGGCCGCAGTGGATGGGGGTACGACAAGAAGGAGGAGAGGATGGAGCAGTGAGAAAGGCTTTGGCTGCCGTTGTCGTGATGGCCCTGCTGCTTGTGGCCGCGCCGGCCGCGCTCGCGGCCAGCGTCGGCCTCTACTCCCCGGCGGTGCGGACGGTGGAGCTGGAGATGCCGCGGGATGACGCGCAGGGGTTGACGTCCTGGAACGTGTTCGGCGTTTCCGACAAGCCGTCGCTGGGCCCGGAGTTTGACGTGACGCTGACGGGGGTCGGCGGGGGCATCCGCTACTATCTGGACGGCGTGGACCGGGGCGGCGTGTACCTGGGCGGCTACGCTGGCTTGTATTGGATGAGCGGGAAGTACAGCGGCTCGGACACGCTGGCGCGGGCCGTGGTGTTGACGGCGGCGTCCGGGTACAAGTGGAAGTTCAGCGATTTCTTCATCGACATGGGCGCCCGTCTCAGCTTCCCGTTGTCGGCCGACACGAGCAGCAGCTACGACGCGGCTGCCGCGTTCCATGAAGCGTTGGGCACCCAAGTGCAGTTCGGTTTCGGCATCTCGTTCTGACGGTACGGGCGGGACAGTGCCGCCTCGGCGGCTTTCGGTTGCCGAGCCTCCTCCTCGCGGCGGAGGCTTTTTTACGGAAACGCCGCCAGCCGCTTGGCCACGACGCTGACGGCTTCGCCTTGGTGCTCGATGTAGCCGGAGACCAGCAGCATCGGCTTGACGAACAGATCTTCTCCCCAGCGCATGTACACGTCTTCAAAGACTGTAACGTCAATCAGCCCCGTCTCGTCTTCCAGCGTGAGGAAGACGACGGTGCGGCCGCTTTTCGTCGGCGGGCGGTGCGGCCGGATGCACAAACCGCCGACGGTGACTTGGCGACCTTTCGGCAGCCGGCGCGCCTCGGCGCACGGCAGCGCCCCGCGGCGGCGCAGCTGGGGCCGGAAGTGTTCCACGAGGTGGCGTTCGATCGTTAGCCCTAGGGCGTAATATTCCCGCACGTCGCGCTCAAAGGGAGGAAAATCGTCGATGGAGACGCCGGTCGCCGGGGCGGATACGTCCCAGCGGCGCTGGCTTTCCCGCGCCTCTCGGCCGCGCCGCAGCGCCTCGGGCAGCTGCCAAAGCAGGGCGCGGCGGTTGGCGCTGAGCGCGTCGAAAGCGCCGGCCAGCACCAGCTGCTCGGCTTCTTCGGCGGTCAGCGGCGGAACTCGGCGGCAAAAGTCGGCCAGCGACGTAAACGGTCCGTCGCGCCGCGCGGCGAGGATGGCCGCCAGCGTTTCCTGGCTCAGCGCCCGCACTTGGCGCAGGCCGACGCGAATGGCGGGACGCAAGCCGGCGTCCGCCCGGCCGCCGTCGCTCGGTGCGCCGTTGGCCGGCGACGGCTCAGCGAGGTATTCGACCGTAAAGTGCGCTTCGCTGCGGTTGATGCAGACGCCCAGCGCCTTGACGCCCCTGCGCTTGGCTTCCCACAAAAGCGTATTGGGCGGATAGTACCCCATCGGCTGATGCGACAGCAGCGCCGCGTAAAACTCGGCCGGGTAGTGCTCCAGCAAGTACGCGGTCTTGTAGGCGATGTCCGCGAACGAGGCCGCGTGGGCTTCGCAGAAGCCGTAGCCGGCGTAGGCGGCGATGTAGCCGAAGATGGTGCGGGCCACGCCGGGCTCGCAGCCGTTGGCGATAGCTTTGGCGATAAACTGCTCGCCGATGCGGTCCATTTCCGCCTGCGAGCGGAACGACGACATGGCGCGCCGCAGCCGGTCCGCCTCGCCGGGGGTGAACCCCGCGATGGTCCGGGCGATCTCGATGATTTGCTCCTGAAACAACACCACCCCGTACGTCTTCTTCAGGATCGGCTCCAGCTTCGGGTGCACGTACGTGACGGGCTCTTCGCCGTTGCGCCGGGCGATGAAAGGCTTGACCATGTCGCCTTTGATGGGCCCGGGGCGGATGAGCGCGACGGACGCGACGATGTCTTCGAAGGTGCGGGGCTTGAGCCGCGGATGCAGCGCCCGCTGGGCGGGCGATTCCAGCTGGAACGCGCCGATGGTGTCGCCGCGCCGCAGCCGCTTGTACGTGCGGGCGTCTTCGTCGGGGATTTGATCGTAGTCGAAAGACGGGTCGCGCCGGCGGATGGCTTCGGCCGACGTGTTGACCGCGGCCAGCATGCGCAAAAAGAGCAAGTCCAGCTTCATCAGGCCCAGCGCTTCCACGTCGTCTTTGTCGAACTGGCTCACCGGCACGCCTTTGGCCGCCATTTGCAGCGGCGTCACCTCGGTCAAGGGCTCCGCGCTGATGACGAGCCCGCTGCTGTGGGTGCCCAGATGCCGCGGCAAGCCGGCCAGCGCCTGCGCCAGCTGCAGCCAGCGGCGGCGCAGCTCGTCTTTTACCAGCGTTTCCTCGAGGGGGCGCAGCTCGGGGTAATGGCGCAGGGCGCGCTCGATGGCGTCGGCAGGCACGTGGGGCATGCGCTTGACCACTTCGTCGATCTCTTCCGCCGGCAGCCCCAGCGCTTTGCCCACTTCCCGCAGAGCGCCCCGGGCGTGGTACGTGTGGTAGGTGGCCACGGCGGCCACGTGATCCCGGCCGTAGCGCTCGAAGACGTACGCGGCCACTTCGTCGCGCCGGTGGGCCTCGAAGTCGATGTCGATATCCGGCGGCTCGCCCCGCTCGACGGACAAGAACCGCTCGAAGCTGAGCCCGCGCTTGAACGCGTCGACGTTGGTGAGGCCGAGGCAGTAGGCCACCACCGAGTCGGCCGCCGAGCCGCGGCCGCTGGAACGGATGCCCCGGCTCTTGGCAAACTGCACGACGTCCCAAGCGACGAGGAAATAGTCGGCCATCGCCAGCCGGCGGATGATGGTCAACTCTTCCTCGATGCGCCGCCGGAGCGCTTCGGAAATTTTCCCGTAGCGGCGCCGGGCGCCTTCCCATGTCAGCTGCGCCAGCAGCGCGTCGGCATCGACGCGTTGTTCGCGGCCGTGCTCGTCCCGCAGCGTGAAGCGGGGATGGCGCGGCTGGCCCAGGATGAGCGCGAGCTGGCAGCGCTCCGCGATGGCGGTGGCGTTGGCGACGGCGCGCGGCAGCCACGCGAACCGCCGGCGCATCTCCTCCGGCTCGATCAGGTACAGCTGATCGTTGAACGGGCGGCTTGGATGCGGGTCGTAGACGGTCACGCCGGCCGCGATGCAACGCAGCACGTCGTGAATCGGGTGCTGCTCGCGGACGGCATAATGGACGTTGCCCGTCGCGACCGTTTCCACGCCGATGCGCGCGGCCAGCTCCGCCAAGGCGCGGTTGACCGCCAGCTGGCCGGGCAGCTCGGTGGCCTGCAGCTCCAGGAAGAAGCGCTCTCGCCCGAAGGCGGCCGCATAGCGGCGTGCGGCGCGCTCGGCTTCTGCGTAGCGCCGCTCGCGGATCCGCGCGGCGATTTCGCCCTTGACGCAGCCGGACAAGACGATCAGGTCTTCGCTGTATTGGAGAAGGCTGTCCCAGGACGTGCGCGGCTGGCCCCGCTCGTTGTGCAGGTGGGCCGCGGTCAGCAGGCGGCACAAGTTGGCGTATCCCTTCGGCGACGCCGCCAGCACCGTGAGATGGAAGCCGCCTTCCAGCGTCAGCTCGCAGCCGATGATCGGTTTGATGCCGGCTTCCCGGCATGCCTGCACGAAGCGGACCGCGCCGCTGACGTTGTCGTGGTCGGTAAGGGCCAGCGCGGGCATATCCAGCGCCGCGGCCCGCCGGACGAGATCCTCGACGGAAGCCGCGCCGTCCAGAAAGGAAAAAGGCGAATGGACGTGCAGGTGGACGAACGGCTCAGTCATAGACGCGGTAGAGCCTCCACTCGGCGGCTTTGGCGTCGAAATACAGCTCGAACACGCCGCCGTCGGTCGTCTCGACCTTGACGAAGCGCCACTCGCCTTCGCCGAGCCACCAGCGGCCGACGTAGCGCCAGTGGTCCACGATGCGGGCGATGCGGTGCGTGCGCCCGCGCCATTGAAAGGCCGTCGGCTGCGGCTCGTTGCTTCCGTTCAGCGTGACCCGCACCGGCACGTCAACGAGGCGCACCACCAACACCTCGCTGGCCGCCGCGCAAGCAGGAGCGCCGCACGGCAAGCGTCTGGGCTTCAGGAGTAAAACTGCCGCATGGCTTCGTAGCGGGCCACCGCTTCCCGGCAAACGCCGGGGCCGGCTTCGGCCGCGCAGAGGCGCAGCCAGGGGCCGAAGCGGGCACGAATCGCGGCCAGCGCCGGGCACTCCAGCGGGTGCGGCTTGCGCTCTTTTTGCGGAACGTCAAGGCGGCCTGCCGAGAAAAGCGTCGTCTGCCTGCCTGTGTAAGGCGCCGGCGTAACGGCGATGACGCAGTCGTCGCGGAGATCTTTTGACGCGGCGCCGGCGTCCGGCTGCGCCGCTTCGGCCAGCAGCCGCTGCACCATGTGCCAAAGCACCCGGCCCAGCTGATCGGCCGCCGCGACGGGCGGGGTGAACGAGCGCGCCACGCGGCGGGCTCCAATGGCCACGACCGCGGCCGAGCAAGCGCGGCGGGAACGCTCCAGCTCCGCGCCCAACTGCTCCGCCGCCCGGAAAACCGCTTGTTGGACGCGGGAGGCGTCGGCCGGCGCGCCGGCGCTCCCGCCGCAACTCAAGCCCAGCTCCTCGGCGGAAATGCGCTGCTCCAGCCGCGCCGGCGGATACAGCGCCCGCACGCGCCGCGCATCCCGCCCCGCGGCCCACTCCAGCAGCGCATCGGCGGCGCGGCCTACGTGGCCGTACAGCAGCTCCGGCGGAAAACCAGCCAGGTCGCCCAGCGTGTGCACATCCAGCGCCGCCAGCGTCGCGCGCGCCTCCGCGTCCAGCTCCCGCAAAGCCCGCAGGCGCAGCGCCGGCAGCAGACGGGGCAGGCCTTCTTCTGTCACGCGAAAGCCGCGGACAAACGGAAGCTCTATCGGCTGAACGGCGCTTTGCACTGCCGCCAAGTCCGCCACGACCGGTGCCAGGTCGCCCACAGCAAGAGCGCCGGCCACGAAACGAAGCGGCGCAACGCCCAGGCGGCAGTGCCAGCCGCCGGGAGAAGCAGGCGAACGCGCCGCCGCCCGCTCCGCGGCGGCCGGCGCTCCGCTAAGGCGCGCCAAGGCTGCCGAAAGCTTTTCCGCCAGCCGCTCCGCCTCGCCGCATCCCGTCCAGTCCATCCAGACGCAGTCGTCGCCCGGCTCGACGACGGGCGTCAGCTGCGCGCAAACGTCCAAAATCGCCTCGCGGGCGCTATCGGGAAAAGACTTGCCGGTACCGTCGGCGGAACGGATCAGCGCCGGCGGCCAGCGCAGACAAGCGATGACAGCCACGGCGTTCGGCCCCCACCTGCATCGATCATATGTTCGGTGGTTTAGATCCTAACATATGTTCGGGGAGCCTCGTCAAGACCCAAACACCAGGGAAAAACCACCAGTGCAGGAAGGGCGACGCGGGGCCTCGGCGAAACAAGAAAAACATTGTCTGCACGAGAAATTCATCGGTCGGGCTAAGCGAAGCCCGGGCAAGATGCCCGGTATAGGGGAAGCGAGAACGGGTGATTGAAGTCGAAGGACTGGAAAAGTCGTTCGGCCGCCGGACGGTCGTGCGCGGCGTCACCTTCCGCGTGGAGCCCGGCGAGGTGTTCGGCTTGCTGGGCCCCAACGGGGCGGGCAAGACGACGACGCTGCGCATGCTGTCGACGACCATGCGGCCGACGCGAGGAACCGCCCGGGTGGCGGGGTACGACGTGGTGCGGGAGCCGGAGCGGGTGCGGGCGCACCTGGGCGTGTTGCCGACGGACCCGGGGTTGTACGGGCGGCTGACGGCCGCGGAAAACTTGCGCTTTTACGGGCGGCTGTGCGGCCTGGACGGCGCGGCGCTCGAGCGGCGCATCGACGAGCTGTTGGAGTGGCTGGGGCTGTCGGAGTTCAAGAATGAGCGCACCGAGCGCTTCTCCAAAGGCATGCGGCAAAAAGTGGCGCTGGCGCGTGCGGTGCTGCACGAGCCGCGGGTGCTCATTCTGGACGAGCCCACGGCGGGTCTGGACGTGTTGGCGGCGCGGTCCATCATCGACTTCATCCGCCGCAGCAAAGCCGCCGGCCGCAGCGTCCTCTTTTCCAGCCATTATTTACTCGAGGCCGACCGGGTATGCGACCGGGTGGCCATCCTCGTCAACGGCGCCATTTGTGCGATGGGCACGCCGGCGGAGGTGTGCCGGCAAGTCGGCGTCGACAATTTGGAAGACGCCTTCGCCTATTGGGTGGAAAAGCTGGGCGCGTCGGAAAGCGGCAGGACCGGCGCGAAGGAGGCGGGTTACCGTGTGGGCTAAAGTGCGGGCCGTATGGGCGCGCGAGCTTCTCGACACGGTGCGGGACAAGCGCACGCTGTACATGATGGTGCTCTTGCCGATCTTCATCATGCCGGTCGTCATGCTGGTCGGGCCGGTAGTCATGGTCCGCCAGCAGGAGGCGTTGCAGCAGGAGACGGCGGTCGTCGCGTTTCACGGCGGGCCCGTGCCGGGTGAGCTGACGGCGTGGCTCGAGGCACAGGAGGGCTTCGCCGTGGAGACGGGAACGACGGGCGAGGATGCGCTGGCCCGGTTGCAGGAGCGGCTCGAGGCGGGCGAGATTCAGCTCATCGTTTCGGTGGCGGGCTACGCCGCGGCCCTCTGGGCGGCCGAGGAGCCGGTGCCGGTCGAGCTCATCTACTATGCGAACAGCAGCCGTTCCTCCGCGGCGCTGCAGCGCTTCCAAGCGCTGCTGCAAGCGTTCGGCGCCCAGGTAGGCGCGGCGCGCCTGATGGAGCGGGGCTTGTCGCCGAACTTGGTGCAGCCGTTCACGGTCACGGGGACGCGCGACATCACGCCGGAGGAGCAGTTCACGGGCCGGCTGCTCGGCATGTTCGTTCCGTTCTTCATCGTGGTCTGGGCCGTGATGGGCGGCATGTACACGGCCATCGACGCCGCGGCGGGCGAGAAGGAGCGCAATTCGCTGGAGCCGTTGGTCATGGTCCCGGCGCCCACGTCAGCCATCGTCCTGGGCAAGTTCCTCGCGGTGGCGACGGTCACGTTCGTCGCCGTCATGCTGCTCGTGACCAGCTCGGTCGTGTCGTTCCTGTACGTCTTGCCCCAGCTGCTGGGCGACGAGGTGCTGACGGTCAGCCTCAAGCCAGGCTATTTGCTGTACTTGCTCGCTTTCGTCGCGCTGCTGGTGGCGCTGACGTCTGCGGTGGAGCTGGGCTTGAGCGTCTACAGCAAGAGCTACCGGGAAGCGCAGGCCTACATCTCGGCGCTGGTGTTCATCATCATGCTGCCCAGCATGTATCTGGGCTTTGCGGAAATTGAAGACCCGGCGCTGTGGACGTACGCCGTGCCGGTGCTGAACGTGCTGTTTGTCGTGCGGCACATGCTGGCGGGAAGCCTTCCCGACGCGGCGCCCATGGCGATTGCGTTCGTCTCTTTGTTCATCGCGGCGGGCGTGGCGCTGTGGTGGGCGCAGCGGGCGTTTCGCGACGAGCGGGTCATTTTCCGGGCGTAGCCCTTCCGCACGCGGCGCGGCCCACGCCGCGCCGCGTGCGGTCGTCGCCCCTGCGGCGCGGGCGGGTCACTTGGCCAGCGCCTTGATGATTTCGCGGCAGAACGCGGGCAGGTCCGGCGGCGTGCGGGACGTGATGATGTTGCCGTCGACCACCACTTCTTCGTCGACGTACGTGGCGCCGGCGTTGATGATGTCGTCCTTGATGTTGGACACGCACGTCGCCCGCTTGCCTTTGAGAATGCCCGCGGAGACCAGCACCCAGCCCGCGTGGCAGATGGCCGCAACCACCTTGCCCTGCTCGTACGCCTCCCGGACGAGCCGCACCATGTCTTCGTTGACCCGCATCCGATCCGGCGCATAGCCGCCCGGGATGACGACGGCGTCGAAGTCCGCGGCCTTCACGTCCGCAGCTTTGGCGTCGACCTTGACCGGGTACCCGTTGCTGCTCTGGTGCACGTCGGAGCGCCCGGAGCCGACGACGGTTACTTCCGCCCCGGCCTCCTTGAAACGCAATAGCGGATACCACAGCTCCAGCACCTGGTATTGGTCCTCGGCCAGGATGGCGATGCGCTTGCCTTGGAGCTCCATGGCATCTCCTCCCGTTCGGTGGTTTGCCGGCTTAACTGTTACATTCGACGGCCGGCCGGGGAGTCCTCGCGGAGGACCGGCCGGGTCTCGCCTCCCCCGCGAGCCGATGCCGCCCTTTTGTGGCGACTAGCCGGCCGGCGTTATCATCAAAGAGACGGGAAAGGCGCCAAAAAGACGGGGAAAGTGACAAGGAGACGGAGAAAGCGGCAAGGAAACGAGGAAGACGGCATAGAGACGGGGAAAGGGGCGCCTGGGGGCGCCGAGGACGGCGAAAACGCGAACAGCTTGCAGGGAGGCGACGAGGCGATGATGCAGGCCGTGGTGGTGGAGCGGCACGGCGGGCCGGAGGTGCTGCAGCTGCGCCGGCTGCCCGTGCCGGAGCCCGGGCCGGGCGAAGTCCGGGTGAAGCTGGAAGCCATCGGCGTCAACTACATCGACGTGTACCACCGGACCGGGCTTTACCCGTTGCCGCTGCCCTTTACGCCGGGCATGGAGGGTGCCGGCATCGTGGACGCCCTGGGGGAGGGCGTCACGGAGCCGAAGGTCGGCACGCGGGTCGCCTACGCGATGCAGCGGGGCAGTTACGCGGAGTACCACGTCGTGCCGGCGGACCGGGTCGTACCGGTTCCCGAAGGCGTGTCGGCGAAGCAGGCCGCGGCGCTGATGCTGCAAGGCATGACGGCCCATTACTTGGCCTGCAGCACGTTCCCGCTGCAACCTGGGCAGCGGGCTTTGGTGCACGCGGCGGCGGGCGGCGTGGGGCTGCTGCTGGTGCAGATCGCCAAGATGCGGGGCGCGACGGTGTACGGCACCGTGTCAACGGAGGAGAAGGCCCGGCTGGCCAAGGAAGCGGGCGCCGACGAGGTCATCTTGTACACGCAAGTGGACTTTGCGGAGGAGATCCGGCGCCTGACGGGCGGCCAAGGGGTGGACGTGGTCTACGACTCGGTCGGTCGCGCCACGTTCGCCGGCAGCCTGCGCTCGCTCAAGCCGCGGGGCATGCTGGTGTCATACGGCCAGTCCAGCGGGCCCGTGGAACCGCTCAATATCCAGCTGCTCAACCAGCACGGCTCGCTGTTCCTGACCCGCCCGTCGCTTGGACATTACGCGGCGAGCCGCGACGAGCTCTTGTGGCGGGCGGGGGACCTGTTCCGCTGGGTGCGGGAAGGAACCCTCAAGGTGCGCACTGACCGGGAGCTGCCGCTGGCGGAGGCCGCGGAAGCGCACCGGCTGCTGGAAGGGCGCGCGACGACCGGCAAGCTGCTGCTCATTCCCGGCTAACGCCGCGAACGGCGTCGGGCAGCTGCGGCGGGAAAGATGTCACCATCGTGAGGGACAAATGTCCCAATTTCCGGGAACCCGGCGGCCGGGGCCGCGGCGGGCAGGAAAGGCCCCGGAAAGGGAGAATCTGTGTCGACGCGGATTTCACTAGGCAAGGACGGTGTTGCATCGTTGTCTCGGGGGTTGAAGGCCCTGATCTGGGCTTCCGGCGTCGGCATGTTTCTCGTGTTGATCGCCGGCGCGCTGGTTAGCCAGACCGGCTCGGGCGACGGATGCGGCGCGTCGTGGCCGCTTTGCCACGGGCGGTGGCTGCCCGACGGCACGACGGCGTCTCTCATCGAGTACAACCACCGGGTCGTCTCCGGCATTACGGGCATTCTGGTGCTGGCCCTTTCGATCGTCATGTGGCGGAACTACGGCTGGCGGCCCGAGGCGCGCCTGTTTGCGGGTTTGTCCGTGTTTTTCCTGGTGCTGCAGTCGGCGCTGGGCGCCTGGGTCGTGCTGGCGCCGCAGCCGGACTGGCTGCTGGCCATTCACTTCGGCGTGTCGCTGACGGCTTTCGCCGGAGTCGTGCTGAGCGGCGTCCTCCTGTACCAGCTGCACGGCCAGGGCACGGGCCGGGATGTGCCGGTGTCGCCCCAGCTGCGCCGCTGGGCCTGGGTGACCATTCTCGTCGTGTACCTGGTCGTATATACCGGTGCGTACGTGCGGCACACCAACTCCAACCTGGCGTGCCTCGACTGGCCGCTGTGCAACGGCCGCCTAATCCCGGCCGACCTTTTTGGCCCCGAAGGCATCCAGTTCCTGCACCGGCTGGCGGCGCTGGGCGGCGCGCTGGTCGTGGGACGGCTCTTCTACCTGGCCGCCAAGGAGCGGCAGCGCCGCCCCGACATTTACCGGGCGGCGGCGTGGTCGCTGGCGCTCATCATCGCCCAGGCGCTGGCCGGCGGCTTGTCGGTGCTGACGCGCCTGAACGGGCTGGCGGTCATGGCGCACAGCGCCATCATCACGCTGCTTTTCGGCGTGCTGGCGTGCATCTGCTTGCAGGTGATGCCGGAGCCGGCGCTGGCTGACCGGCGGGCGGCGCAGCCCGCCGGCGCGGCGGGTGCCCGGACGCAAGCCTGACGGCTGCGAACCTCATGACACTAGTCGGGACCCGAGGCGACGGGTCCCGACGCGAGACCCTGCGACGGGGGCGGGCGCTGTCCCGCCCTTTCTTGTTGCGCCGGTCTTGAATAAATATTCACACCGGATGCATGGAAAATGTTTCCTTGGGAAGGAGACCGAGTGTGAATTGAGAAATGTTGTAATTAACGCGCCCGCGGGGACGCCGCGTGGGTTCCGCGGCAGGAGAAGCCATGTTGGGACTTACGGAAAGGAGTCGGGTAAGCGTGAGACGGCTGGGCCTTGCGTTGTCGTTGGTGGCCGCGCTGGTGCTGGCGGCGGCGCCGGCCGCGCTGGCGCAGACGCCGAAGTACGGCGGCGTTTGGTACGGCTCCATCGCCAATGATCCGCCGACCCTCGACCCTGCTTACGCGGTTACGGGCGTAGACGGATCGCTGGTGGCGCTGCTGTATGACGGCTTGGTCGGGTTCGACACCGAGGGACGGGTCATCCCCAACTTGGCCAAGAGCTGGGAAATCAGCGAAGACGGCCGGACGTACACGTTCTATCTCGTCGACAACGCCTATTTCCACAACGGCGACCACTTCACCGCGGCCGACGTAAAGTACTCGTTCGAGCGAGTGCTGCACCCTGCGACCCTTTCGCCGCGCACGTGGGTGCTGGACCGCATCGCCGGCGCCAAGGAGTTCATGGCGGGCGAGGCGGACGAGGTAACCGGCATCCGCATCATCGACGACTACACCATCGAAATTACGCTCGAGCAGCCGTTCGCGCCGTTCCTGACCATGCTGGGCATGCCGGCGGCCCACATCGTCAACCGCCGCGTCATCGAGTCATACGCGGATCCGCGCACCGAGTACGCGTTCAACCCGGTCGGCACGGGCCCGTTCATGCTGGCTCGCTACAACCCCGGCGACCGCATCATTTTCGCGGCCAACGAGCGGTACCACCAGGGCCGGCCGTACCTGGACGGCATCCAGTACCGCATCATCAACGACGCGGCGACGCGGATCGCGGAGTTTGAAGCCGGCAACCTGCACGCGACGGCGCTGACCACCGACGCGCTGATCCGTTTCCAGCGCGACCCGCGCTATCGCGACTACATCCTGACGACCAACGACCTCACCCTGTACTTCATCGGCCTCAACGCGACGCGGCCGCCCTTCGACGACTACCGCGTGCGCCAGGCCGTCAGCTGGGCCGTGGACCGCGAGCTGCTCGCGGAAACCGTCGTGCAGTACACGCGCATTCCGGCGCAAGGCCCCATCCCGCCGGGCCTCGACGGCTACCGCCCTGATCTGGTGGGCTACGGGTACGATCCGGCCAAGGCGCGGCAGCTGCTGGCCGAAGCCGGGTATCCGAACGGGCTCACCTTCGAGGTGCACATCGCCAACGCCGACGTGAACGTGCAGCTGTTCGAGCCCATTCAGCTGATGATGGCCGAGGCGGGCATCCACATGGAGATCGTGCTGCGCGATCTCCCCTCCATTTTGCAGGACACGACTCGCAACGCCCTAGACGCGTTCTACGCCTCGTGGCTGGCGGACTATCCGGACGCGGAGAACTTCCTGTATCCGCTGTTCCACAGCGACAACTTCGGCGCGGGCGGCAACCGGACCAGCTTCAGCCATCCTGAAGTCGACCGGCTGATTGAGCTGGCCCAGGCGGAGACCGACCGCGACAGGCGCATCCAGCTGTATCACCAGATCGAAGACCTGATCTTGGAGCAGGCGCCGCGCGTCTTCTTGTTCTACGGGCAGTCGTGGGTCGCGATCCGGCCCGAGGTGCGGGGCTACGAGCTGTATCGGATCTTTAACGCCAACAAGATGACGAAGGTCTGGCTCGACCAGTAACGCCAGCCTTGATACTGCATTGGTTCGACGCGGCCGGGCCCTTCGCGCCCGGCCGCTCGGCACGCAGGCCGTTTTCGGGGAGCATCGCTTCATGTCGCGCTATTTCCTGCGCCGCTTGCTGCTGGTCATTCCTGTACTTATCGGCGTTTCGGTTTTCACGTTCATCCTCTTCTACATCGTACCCGGCGACCCCGTGCTTATCATGGTGGGCGAGCGGGCGTCACCCGAGACGGTGGCGCGCCTTCGCGCCGAGCTGGGCCTGGACCAGCCGCTGCCCATCCAATACCTCAACTGGATCGGCAAGGCGGTGCGCGGCGACCTGGGCCGGTCGTTCATCACCGGTCGTTCCATCGCCGAGAGCATCCAGGCCCGCTTCCCGGTGACCGTACGGCTGTCGCTGTATTCCATGCTGTTCGCGATCGTGCTGGGCATCCCGGCGGGCATCTGGGCCGCGACCCACAAAGGCACGTGGATAGACGGCGTCATCCGCAACGTGTCGCTGCTGGGCGTGTGCACGCCCGTCATCTTTCAGGGCCTGGCGATGCAGTACATTTTCGGCGTCTGGCTGCGCTGGCTGCCCGTGTCGGGCTTGAACGACGGCAGCTGGCGGGACTTCCTGATGCCCGCGTTCGTGCTCGGTACAGGCATTGCGGCGTATCAGGCGCGGCTGGTGCGGGCCGTGATGCTGGAAGTGCTGGGCGAAGAGTTTATCCGCACGGCACGGGCGAAAGGCCTCAGTGAGCGGCTGGTGGTGTACCGGCACGCGCTGCGCAACGCGCTCATTCCCATCGTCACCACGCTGGGCGGCTCCCTGAGCAGCCTGCTGGTGGGATCGGCCCTGACCGAGACGATCTTCGCCTTGCCGGGCATCGGCAGCTATACGCTGGATGCAGTGTTCGCGCGGGATCTGCCCGTCATCATGGCGATGTTCGTGTTCCAGGCGGTGGTCTTCGCCGCCGCGAACCTGCTGATTGACGCGGCGTACGCGCTCATCGATCCGCGGGTGCGCTACGAGTAGCCCGGCGGCCCGGCGCCCGCGGTGCGGGCCGGGAGCCGCGGCGCGGGAACGCCCGTCGGCCGCGATGCGGGAGCCCCCGGCGCCCGCGGTGGGAGCGCCTCGTGCTCGGCTTGTCCGATGCCGGACGAAGGGGAGGGAAGCGGATGTCCGAACGAGTCTTCGCGGCGGGCGCGGAGGCGGTCGCCGAGAGAGAATATCGCAGCCAGAGCCCGGCCGTACTGGCGTGGAAGCGGCTGCGCAAAGACCGCGTCTCCCTGTTCGGCCTGGGGCTCGTGGTCTTGCTGGTGCTGGTGGCCGTCTTCGCGCCGTGGATTGCGCCGTACGATCCGATCAACGACTACAACCTGCGCAACAGGCTGCAGCCGCCGAGCAAAGACCATTGGCTGGGCACCGACTCCTCCGGGCGCGACGTGTTTAGCCGCATCGTCTACGGCGCCCGCCTTTCCCTGGGCGTCGGCCTGACATCCCGCATCGTGACGCTCATCCTGGGCGTCGGCCTGGGGGCGCTGGCCGGATACTTCGCCGGCACGTGGATTGACCTGCTCATCATGCGGCTGGCGGAGATCGTGGACGCCTTGCCGAGCCTGTTCGTGGCCATCGGCGTGGCGGTGGCGCTGGGGCCGGGGCTGTATACAATCTTTATCGCGCTGGGCCTGGTCGGCTGGGCGGACATGGCGCGGCTGATCCGCGGGCAAGTGCTGCAGTACCGCAACCAGGAGTTCGTAGAGGCCGCCCGCGCCATGGGCAGCTCCAACGCTCGCATCTTGTTCCGCCACATCTTGCCCCAGGTGACGGCGCCCATCATCATCACGCTGACCATGGGCGTGGCGGGCGCCATTATGGCCGAGACGACGCTGTCGTTCCTGGGCCTGGGGGCGCAGCCGCCGGCGCCGTCGTGGGGCTCCATGATGAACTACGCGCGGGCTCACATTTACCAGGCGCCGCACCTGGTGTTCGCGCCGGGTCTGGCCATCTTCATCACTGTGTACGCGTTCAACTTGCTGGGCGACGGCCTGCGGGACGCGCTGGACCCGAAGGCCAAGTGAAAGAGACCGTGGGGAAGGGAAACGGACCAGGGAGGGGAAAATCATGAGCCACCAGACCACGGGAACCGGCACGGCGGCCAGCGCGGCGCCGGGCACCGCCACCTGGCAAGATTTTCTTAAGATCGACATGCGGGTAGGGCGCGTTCTCGAGGTCCAGGACTTTCCCGAAGCGCGCAAGCCCGCCTACAAGCTGACCATCGACTTCGGCCCGTTGGGGATCAAGCGTTCCAGCGCCCAGATTACCGACAAGTACAAGAAGGAGGACCTGGTGGGCCGGCTGGTGGTGGCTGTCGTCAACTTTCCGCCCAAGCAGATTGCGACGTTTGTGTCGGAAGTGCTGGTGCTGGGCGCGATGGCCGAAGACGGCGTCGTGCTGCTGGCGCCCGACACGGAAGTGCCCGTGGGGACGAAAATCGCGTGAAAGGACGGGACCGGCTCATGGATGAGACCTTGCAGATGCTCAAGGACCTGACCGAGGCCGCAGGCGTGCCGGGCTTCGAGCGGGAGGCGCGCCAGGTGATGGAGCGCTACCTGGCGCCTTTGGGCGAGCTGAGCCGCGACCGGCTCGGCAGCGTCATCGCCAGAAAGCGCGGCACGTCCGACGCGCCCAAGATTATGCTGGCGGGCCACCTGGACGAGATCGGCTTCATGGTGCAGCTCATCACCGAGGACGGGTTCCTGCGCTTCCAGCCCCTGGGCGGCTGGTGGGACCAGGTCCTGATGGGGCAGCGAGTCGTGGTCAAGACCTGCAAGGGCGACGTCGTGGGCGTCATCGGCTCCAAGCCGCCGCACGTGCTCCCGCCCGACGACCGCAAGAAGGTCGTGGAGAAGAAAGACATGTTCATCGACATCGGGGCCTCCAGCAAGGAGGAAGCCATGGAGCTGGGCGTGCGGCCGGGCGACCCCATCGTTCCGTACAGCCCGTTCACGGTGATGGCCAACGGCAAGTACATTATGGCCAAGGCGCTGGACAACCGGGTGGGCTGCGCGCTGGTCATTGAGGTGCTGAAGCGGCTGCAGGGCGTGGACCATCCGAATACGGTGTACGGTGTCGGCACCGTGCAGGAGGAAGTGGGCCTGCGGGGCGCGCAGACCAGCTCCTTTGCGGTGGAGCCCGACGTGGGCATCGCGCTGGAGGTGGCCATCGCCGGCGACGTGCCGGGGATGAAGCCGGAGGAAGCCCAAGCCAAGCTGGGTGGCGGGCCTACGCTGCTGCTGTACGACGCGTCGCTCATTCCCAACGTCAAGCTGCGGGACCTGATCATCGACACGGCCAAGGAGGAAGGCATCCCGCTGCAGTTCGACGTCATGCCTGGCGGCGCCACCGACGCGGGGCGCATGCACCTTTTCGGCCGGGGCGCGGCCGCCGTCTGCATCGGCGTGCCGACCCGCTACATCCACACCCATGCCGCGGTCATGCACCGCGACGACTTCGAGGCGGCGGCCCGGCTCGTCACCGCGCTGGTGAAGAAGCTGGACCAGGAGCAAGTCGCGAAGCTGTACGAGTAGCGCCGCGCGGTCGGGGGGCGCCGGCGATGCTGACGCTGGGCGACGTGCGCATCGTGTGGCTCAGGGGCGGCCGGTTTCGGCTGGACGGCGGGGCCATGTTCGGCCCCGTCCCCAAGCCCCTCTGGTCCAAACGGTATCCGCACGAAGAAGACAACAGCATTCCGATGCAAGCATATCCTTTGCTGGTGCTGACGCCCACGCACCGCATTCTCGTCGACACCGGGCTGGGCGATAAGCTAAACGCCAAGCAGCGGCGCAATTTTCACGTCCACGAGGAGTGGGCGCTGGACGAGTCGCTCGCGGCGCTGGGCCTGACGGCCGACGACGTCGATCTCGTGATTCTGACCCACATGGACTGGGATCACGCGGGCGGCGCGACCCGGCGGGCGCCGGGCGGCGAGGGCGAGGGAAACGGCGGGAGCTCGCCGGCGGGGGCGGAGGAGCGGATCGTGCCGTCGTTCCGGCGCGCGCGGTACATCGTACAAGAGGCTGAGTGGGAGGCCGCCCTGCATCCCGACAGCCGCACCCGCGCCGGGTACTGGCCCGAAAACTGGCGGCCGTTGCTGGAGGCGGGGCTCGTGGAGACGGTGGACGGCGACGCGGAAGTGGCGCCGGGCGTGTACGTGCACAAGACCGGCGGCCACACCCACGGGCACCAGATCGTCCGCATCGAGGCCGGCGGCGAGACCGTGCTCCACATGGGGGACCTTTTGCCCACCCACGCGCACAGCAATCCGCTGTGGATTATGAGCTACGACAATTTCCCGCTGACGAGCGTCGCGCAGAAAGAGCGCTGGCTCGGCGAAGCGAAGCGGAAGGGATGGTGGCTGACCTTCTACCACGATCCGTTCCTGCTGGCGGGAACGCTGGACGAGGAAGGCCGCTGGGTGCGTACCGTGCCGGGCGCGCTCGGTTGGCCGGCGCAGCCCATTGACCGTTAAAATCGTAATTGATTATTTTGGTGAACTAAACATGGCAGGAATGTATCTTTCTGGCGGCGAACGCACAAGGTGTGCCGTCATCTCCCACCGCGCGGCAGGGAGGTCGTGGTTCGGATGAGCCTACGGAAGTGGATCACCGAGTCCCGCTTCTGGAAGTCGTGGTTCCGCAACCCGTACCCGCGTGACCGGCGGTCGCGTTCGCTGGTCATCCTCAACAGCCTGGCCTTGCACTTGCACCCGGTGCGGGTGCCGAAGCGAGCGACGCGGGTGACCTACACTTGGGGCCTGGGCGGCCTCGCCACGTGGATGTTCGTCATCCTCACCTTCACCGGCGTCTTCCTCATGTGGTACTACATCCCTTCCACCCAAGACGCTTACTGGAGCATCGTGAAGCTCGAAACCGAAGTGACGTTCGGTTCTTTTTTTCGCAACCTGCATCGCTGGGCGGCACACGCCATGGTCATCGCCGTCATCTTGCACATGACCCGGGTGTTTTACACGGGCGCGTACAAACCGCCCCGCGACTTTAACTGGGTCATCGGCGTCGGCCTGCTGCTGCTGACGTTGCTGCTCAGCTTCAGCGGATATCTGCTGCCCTGGGACCAGCTGGCCTACTGGGCCATCGCCGTCGGCATGGAGATGGGCGGCGCCACGCCTTTTATCGGCCGCCAGGTGCGGCTAGCCCTGCTGGGCGGTTTCGAGATCGGGCAGCAGACGCTGATTCGCTGGTACACCCTGCACGTCATTTTCCTGCCGCTGGCGACCATCTTCCTTATGGCCACCCACTTCTGGCGGGTGCGCAAGGACGGCAACATTTCGACCCCCGTGTACGAGGACGATGAAGAGGAGCTCATGCGGGTCGCCGAGGAGCGGCGGCTCCGCTGAACGGCGCGGCGTCGGGGAGGGACGCGGTCGGTATGGCGACGGAAGTACGGCAGCCGGAGCAGGACGATTTGCTGCGCAACGTGGATGAGAGCCAGCTCAAACCGGTTCACACCTGGCCGCACTTGGTCAGCATCGAGCTCATCGGCGCGTTGATCTTCACGCTGCTGTTGTCGATTATGGCCATCTTCGTCCGGGCGCCGTTCTACCGCATGGCCGACCCCGAGCTCACGCCCAATCCGGCCAAGGCGCCCTGGTACTTCCTCGGGCTGCAGGAGCTGCTGCTCCACATGCACCCGGCGCTGGCGGGCGTCGTCGTGCCGACGGCGCTGCTGATCCTGCTTGCGGCTATTCCGTACGTTGATCGCAGCAAGAAAGGCACGGGCATCTGGTTTTACAGCCGGAAAGGCGTGCCCATCGTGATTTTCTCGGCCGTTTACACGACCATCTGGAACCTGGGCCTTATCTTCGTGGACGAGTGGCTGCCGGCGGGCGAGTCGACCGGCATCGCTCCGTTCCTGAAGATGCACGGCTTTCCCGACGCGTTCGCGGAAATTTTCGTGCCGCTGGTGTTCATGACGTTTATTCCGTTCTCGCTCTGGACCATCGTCAAGCGGCGCTGGAATGCGGACATCCGGGAGCTCATGATGGCCATGTACACGTTCTTTCTGGCGTCGTTCGTCGTGCTGACCATCATCGGCACGGCGTTCCGCGGCGTCGGCATGGAACTGGTCTGGCCGTGGGAAGTTCCGCATCCGCCCATCGGCAAGGAGTGAGGCCGCCGCAGCGGTCGGACGCCGACGCGGCGCAGCGAATTCGTTGAGGCAGTCATCGGCAAAGAGGTGAGCACGTATGTCGCAAGCCGGCGCTGAGCGGCGCGGCGAAAGCCGAGGCATCACGCGGCGAGGGCTGTTGCGCGACGCCATGTGGGCGTCCGCGGGGGCGTTCGCCGTGCAGGCCGCGCTGACGGGTCTGGCCATGTTCTGGCCGCGCCGGGTGGAGGGCTTCGGCTCCATCATCGACGCGGGCCCCGTCGAAAACTACCCTGTCGGCACGGTGACGCGGGTTCGCGACGGCCGCTTTTACATTTCGCGCCTGCCGGAAGGCGTGCTGGCCCTGTACTGGCGCTGCCCGCATCTGGGCTGCACCGTGCCGTGGGTGGAAAGCCAGCGCCTTTTCATCTGCCCGTGCCACGGATCGGTGTACGAGCCGACCGGGCAAAACATCGCCGGGCCGGCGCCGCGGCCTATGGACATCATGCAGGTGGAAGTACGAGACGGCAGGCTTTTCGTCAACACGGGCGTCATCATGCGGCGCGAGCGCCATTTGCCGGAGCACGTGACGCCCGTCTAAGGGTGATGGGGCGATGTACCACGTATCCGACGTAATCGAGCTGTTGCTGGTGACCGGGCTGTTCTTCCTCGGGTTGGCGCTCATGTATCTGGTGCAGCGGTGGATTGACCGCGAGGAGCAGGAGACGGCGGGAGACGAGGACTAGGGCAACGGTCAGGTCGACGAAAGGAGTTCGGGCTCTGTGGCCGGCAGAAGACACATCGTCGTCCTCATCCTCTCGTGGCTGCTGATTCTCACCTGGGGCGTGTACTTGGCTTTCGAGAGCACCCGCATGGCTAGGGCCCAGGAAGAACACCTGCATGACCTCGTGCGGCGCGGGGTGATGACGTACGCGCAAAACTGCGTCGTCTGCCACGGCGCGGCGGGCCAGGGCGTCGTCGGGCCGCCGCTGAACCGGGAGGACCTGCGGGGCAACCCGCTGGAGGACAAGGAGATCTTCGAGTTCATCGTAGCCACCGTGCGGGACGGACGCCCGGGCAGCTCGACGCCGCGCTGGGAGCGGCTGACGACGGGAGAGTGGGCCTCGTATACCGCTATGCCCACCTTCGGCTCGGTCCACGGCGGCCCGCTGAACGAGCTGTACCTGCGGGCGGTGGCCGCTTTCATCATGATGGGCGACTGGAGCCAGGTGCCGCAGTACATTCCTGCGGCCAACATTCCCGAGCGGGAGGTGGCGCTGAGCCGCCTGCCCGACGCGCCGGGATTGACGCCGGAGGAAAATCGCCGGGCCAAGGAGCTGTTCTTGACCCGCGGCTGCGTGGTCTGCCACACGATCAACGGCGTCGGCGGACAAATCGGACCGGATCTGACCAACGTGGGCGCGTGGACGCAGCTGACGCCGCTGGAGGAATGGGAGGCGTTCCTGGACGAATGGGTGCGGCAGCCGTCGGCCGTGGAGAACCGGGCGCCGGTGTACTGGTCCAACTATCAAGGCCCGCTGCCGTTCATGTACGCGCCGGGCGCCGAGGTGGAGCTGCCGCCGCCGCGGCCGCTGGGTCGCACGCAAATGCCGGCCCTGCCCATGAGCGACGAGGAGCGGGCGGCGCTGGTGCGCTGGCTGGCCCGGCTGGGACGGTGACGGGCTAGCGTATGGTCCTGTCAGCGCGGCAGGTGGTGCCGCTGCTTGTGACCGCGTTCGTCGTCGGCGCGCTGTTCCGGCTGTACGCGGCGACGGGCGTCGGCTTCTACCGGATGTTCGGCACGTTGGGCATCGTGCTCATCGGCTGGATGGGCGCGCGCATCGTGACCGGCTGGCAGCTGAAAGACGCGACGGCCGGCATGAAGGAAGTGCTGGAGCGCTTGCCCGCGGGGTGGCGGGCGGTGGAGCGGGGCGTGCCCATCGGCCTGCTGGGCTGGCAAGGGTATCTCATTGGCCCGGCGCAGACGCTGGCGGTGACGACGCTGCCCGTGCCCAACTACGCCAAAGGGCGGGGGCTGCGGCGCAGCATCGCCGAAGGCTTCGCCCGGGCGCAAGCGCTGGTTGAGACGGCGCCGTCGGGGCCGATCGTGTTTCCCGTCGTGCCGTGCGTGGTGCTGCTGCGGCGGCGAGCCGACGCGGAGGCGCAGGCGGCAGCGCCCCCGGGCGGGCTCGTGCTGGATGTGGACGGCCTAAAGGAATATTTCGCGCGCGGCGGGGACGCCGTGGTTGGCGAATCCGGACCCGGTTGATATAATGGCGTAAACTGTACAGCGACTGGCGGCGGGTTGCAGGCCTCGAGGGGGCGAGGCGCATGGCGCACTATATCACCGACGCGTGCACCGGCTGCACCGCGTGCGTGAAGGTTTGTCCCGTGCAGTGCATTACGGGCGAGCGCAAGGAATTGCACGTCATCGATGCGTCCCTGTGCATCGACTGCCATGCTTGCTCGTACGTGTGCCCGGAAGACGCCATCGAAGACCAGTACGGGCGGCGGTTGACCCGCATCCCGGGCCGGTCCAACTGGCCCAAGCCCGTGGTCGACCCCGACAGCTGCACGGGCTGCAATTTCTGCGTCGACATTTGCCCGTTTGACTGCTTGGCCCTGACGGGCGACGAGTTCCACGGCATCGCCGAACTCGTCAACCCGCGGGCGTGCGTCGGCTGCCGGATGTGCGAGGACGTGTGCGCCAAGGGCGCCATCGTCGTCGTCACGCCCGACAAGATTAAGACGGCGTTCGTGGCCTAGCCGCTGCGGCCACGGTGGCTGCGGCCACGGCGGCGGCTTTTGCGGCGACTCCCTCGGCGCGGGGCGGCGGGGGAGTCGAACTGTTTGCGCCGGAGAGGAGGAGCGGCCATGGACTGGCTGCGCGGCGCTTTTGCGGCGATGATGGCGCGGGAGCTGAGCCGGCGGTGGCGCGACGCGGGCGAAGCGCTGCTGGCCCTGCTGCAAGACGAAGCGGCCCTGGCGAGCATACCGCCCGCGGCGGCGTGGGACCTGGTGCAAGGCGTGCTGGAAAGCGTGCGCAGCGCCGAAGCCGCCGTGCGGCGGGCGCAGGCGCATGCGCTTCCCCCCAAGGCGCGCTGGGCCACGGGGGAGTTGCTCTACGCGCTGGCCGAAGTGCGCGACGTGGTGGAACGCTACGTCGTTCCGGAAGCGGAGCGGCGATTCGGCCCTCCGCCCGGGCCGTCCCGCCCGGAGCCGGCGAGCTGAGGAGACGCAGGGACCACGTCCATGAATGTGCCGTGCGCCGACCGGCGGAGGCCTGTGGCTCCGTAACGCTGCAAGGACCAGAGACGTCGTTGCAAGGAAAAGAAAGGGAAGGGATCGGCATTGGCGCAGAAGACGGCCATTATGACGCGCGAGGCGGCTTGGCAGCTGCTCACGGAGTACACGAAGAGCGAGAGCCTGTTGCGGCATGCCCTGGCCGTGGAGGCGTCGATGCGCGAGTACGCGCGGCGTTTCGGCGAGGACGAGGAAAAGTGGGGCATCGTCGGGCTGCTGCACGACTTCGACTACGAGCGCTGGCCCGATCCGGCCGACCATCCGCTGCGGGGCGCGGCCATCCTGGAAGAGCTGGGCTATCCCGAGGACGTCATCTACGCCATCAAGAGCCATGCCGACTATCTGAATCTCCCGCGAGTGGACAAGATGTCCAAGACGCTGTACGCGGTCGACGAAATGAGCGGCTTCGTCATGGCCGTGGCCCTCGTGCGGCCGAACCGCAGCATTTTCGAGGTCGAAGTGTCTTCGGTGAAAAAGAAGATGAAGAGCCCGGGCTTCGCACGCGCCATCAGCCGGGAACATTTGATCAAGGGCGCCGAAGAGCTCGGCGTCGACTTGGACGATCACATCGCCACCGTCATCCGGGCGCTGCAGCGGGTGGCCGACCAGTTGGGGCTGGCGGGAACGGCTGCAGCCTCCGAGGCGTAAGCCGGGCGGACCGCCCGGTGTTTTTTCGAGGTGACCGCCGTGAAAGACGTTCTGTCCCTGCACCACATGCCAGCCGAGGAGATCGCCGCGGTTCTTGACCTCGCGCTGGACGTGAAGCGCAACCCCGAGCGGTACGAAAACGCCTTGCGGGGTCGCACGCTGCTGATGCTGTTCCAGAAAACGTCGACCCGGACGCGGCTTTCCTTCGAGCTGGGCATCCAGCAGCTGGGCGGCCGCGCCGTCGTGATGGACTGGGACAAGTCGAACTTCGCCATTTCGCCCATTCGCTACGAAGCCCGCTACGTGTCTCGCCACGTGGACTTGATCATGGCGCGGCTGCTGCATCACCGCGACCTGGTCCAACTGGCCGAGGCGGCGGACGTGCCGGTCATCAACGGCTGCTGCGATCGCTACCACCCCACGCAGGCGCTGGCAGACCTGCTCACCATCCGCGAGCAGGTCGGCGACGGCCCCGCCACGGTGGCGTACATCGGCATTCACAACAACGTGGCGAACTGCCTCACCGCCGGCGTGACCAAGATGGGGTACAACATGATCTTGATCACGCCCGAAGTGAACAAGGCCGCGCGGGACGAAGAGCTGCTGCGCGCCGCCATGGCCACGGGAAGGCTGGAGATCACCACCGACCCCAAGGCGGTGCGCCGCGCGGACTTCGTGTACACCGACACGTGGGTGGACATGGAGTTCTTCAACAACCCGGCGTACGCCGACGAAAAGGCCCGACGGATGGCGCGGATGCTGCCCTACCAGGTCAACGCGGACCTGCTGGGCGACAGCCGGCCGTACATCATGCACGACATGCCGATCCACCCCGGGATGGAGATAGCCGAGGAGCTCATTGAATCGGAACGCTCGATCATTTATGATCAAGCTGAGAACCGCCTGCACGCGGAGAAGGCGCTGATGCTTCGCTTGCTCGGCGCCGCGTAAACACCGGCGGCTCATCGTGGGCGCCGCCGCGGCATACATTAGAGAACACCCAGCGCGGCGGGGAGGCAAGTCGAGCCCCGTCACCGGACATACTAAGGCTGTCGGGTCCATTCTCCGGAACCAGCGCGCCACCGTTTCCAGAAAGGTAAAATGCATTTCCCTTGACCGCGCGTTCAGAGGCGCTTGACGCGGGCACGCAGGAAAATCGCGCGCGATGCAGAAGACAACCTGCAACTGGCATCGCGACCGTTCACAGGGTCCGTTGTATTTGCCTGGTAGTGCGGGGGATGGCCCATATCCATCATCGCCTTGCGCCGCAATAAGACGTTAAGCCGGGAGCGCTGGTGGCCGGCCATGGGATTCGTGTGCGCGTTGGCGCTGGCGACCGCCTTGTGGCTGGGCGCGGCAGAGGAGGCCCGGGCTGCCGTGACGGTGGAGGAGCTGGTGGCCAACATCCGGCGGGCCAGCGGCGCAAGGCCCCCGGAGATGGGCTTTCGGCAGCACGTGACGCTGCAGGCGCTGTTTTTGCGCTGGCAGTTTTACGCCGACGTGGTCCGGCGGGGCGACCAAGTGGAAATCGCGGTGCACGGCGCACCGTCCTTTCTGGGCGACGATATGACCGTCTCATTGCTCGAGGTTAGTGAAGGATTGGACAATTTCGACTTGCGGCCGGCCGGGGAAGAGCGGATTAACGGCCACCATTACTATGTTGTCGAGGGCGAATCCCGCGTCGCGAGCGGTGCGCGGCGCGGCCGGATATGGGTCAACGCGCAAAGCTGGCTGGTGGAGCGTGCGGAGCTGGAATATCCCTGGGGTACGTTGCTGATCGAGCAGCGCTTTCGAACGGTGAACGGCTACGTGGTGCTCGCGGAACAGCAGGCCTCGGTGAGCCGGCTGGGTGTGCGCATGACGGTGCGGTACGACGATTATTGGTTCTCCGGGGGAGAATGAGAGGAATGCGGGGGAAAAGCGTTGAACAGCGGGTTCTTGACCGACAAACTGAGGCCGGTGAAAACGGCGACCCGAATGGACAACGAGACGTACCGCATTCGGGTTGAGGACCTGTTTCGCGATCTGTACGACGAAAACGGCCAGGAGAACGAAAACGTCAAGGCGCATCTGAAGCAGCTGGCGCTCTTGCCCCGCAAGACGCGCTACTTCCTGCGCGTCCTCAACGACCAGCCGGTGCCCGTTCAGATCGAGTTTTACCGGTTCGTGATGAAGGAAGTCAAGGGCCCGGACTTCTACAAGGACCTGGAGCGGCATATCCGCCACCGCTTCTACGAGGCGCGCGACGAAATCAAGCAGGTGCTGGCCGGGCTGAACGACCCCGACGCCGTCGAGGCGCTCATGCACGTCATCGCTTTGACGGAGGAGGGGTGGCTGGCCGGCGAGCTCATCCGCATCGTGCTGGCGCACGACCCGGAAGTGGTGCGGGAGCCGGTGCGCAAGGCGCTGGAGTCGGGCAACTACTTGCTCCAATGCCTGGGGATTTACCTGGCCGGGAAGAGCAAGAGCGACCCGCTGCTGGAGGAACTGAGCCGGTTTTACCGCAAGCCGTTCGGCGAAAAGGTGGACCGGTTGGAGCGCAAGTCGTACGATGCGCTGCTGGAAGGCTCCGAGGGCGCCAGCGACGGCTTGCTGCTGCGCTGGCTGCGGGACCCGTCGGCGCGGGTGCGGGAAGTGGGCGTGATCGCGGTGGCGCGCCGGCGGCTGAAGGCGGCCGTCGACGATTTGACGCGGCTGGTGCTGGTGGACGGGCGGACGCGGGCGCGCGCCGCGCAGACGCTGGTGGACTTCGAGGCCGAAGGGCTGCTGGCGTACTCGCCGGATGACGAGGCCGGCCGGGCCATCGCGGGCATCCTGGCGGCGGCCAAACAGGAGCCGCTGATGAACTTGCTGCGCGAGTTGGCCGCCGACGAGAGCGCCCCGGTGCGCGAAGTGGCGCTCAACTTCATCCGGCTGGTTCCCGATCCGTCGCCGCTGGTCGGCGTGCTGGTGCGGGCCGCGGCGGAGGAGCGGGTGCGCAGCGTGCAGCTGGCGGCCCTGCGCAGCCTGGCCGCCGTCGACAAGGAGCGGTTCTTCGACGCGGCGGCCGAAGTGCTCTCGAACGTCGCCAACCTGCACGAGGAAGTGTCGGCGGGCCTGGCGCGCCTCGTGGAGCAGACGTTTACGCCCGAAGAACAGGAGCGGCTGAAGGAAGAAGCCGAGCGCCGGCGACGGCGCCGGGAGGAAGTGCTCGACAAGTACGCCGGCACCATCGAGTCGTGGCGGCATGAGATCGAGTAACGCGCGGCGCTGCGCAGAAGACGGCCCGGGACCATGTTCCGGGCCGTCAACGCGGCTGCCAGGGCTGTTCGGCGGCGCCAGCCCGGTGGGCGATGAGGCGCGCCACGACGAACAGCAAGTCGGACAGGCGGTTCAAGTAGCGCACGACGTCCGGCGAGACCGGTTCGGTCCGCGCCAGCGCCACGGCCCGCCGCTCGGCGCGGCGCACCACCGTGCGAACCACGTGGGCCAAGGCCGCGGCCCGCGGGCCCGTGGGCAGAATAAAGGTGCGCAGGCGCGGCAGCTGCGCGTCGAACTCGTCGATGGCCCGTTCCAGGGCCTCCACGTGTTCGGGACCGATGCGCGGCACCGCGTCGTCTTTGCGGCCGCCGGGCGGGGTGGCCAGGTCGGCGCCGAGCGTGAACAGATCTCGCTGCACTTGCTCGAGCACCCCGTCGATGTCGGCGTCGAGACCTTCGGCGCGCAGCAAGCCGATGAAGCTGTTGGCTTCATCCACGGTGCCGTATGCTTCCACCCGGCTCGCGTCTTTGCCCACGCGGGCGCCGGAAAACAGGGCCGTGTCGCCCCCGTCGCCGGTTCGCGTATAGATGCGCATGCGGCATGCCCCCCTTGCAGCAGCCCATTTCGTGAAAGACGCCCCGTTCTCCTCGGCGGCACAGTATAATGTCAGACAGGGAGGCGGATGCAATGGCCAACATTGCCAACTTGACCGACGAGCAGTTCGAGGAGCTGGTTCTGAAGGCCGAAGGGCCCGTCGTGGTGGACTTCTGGGCGCCTTGGTGCGGCCCGTGCCTGCGGCTCGCCCCCATCCTGGAGGAAGTGGCGGCCGAGATGGCGGACCGCCTGACGGTGTACAAGCTCAACACCGACGAGAACCAGCGGACGCCCGTCAAGTACCGCGTCATGAGCATCCCGACGCTCATCGTCTTCAAGAACGGGCAGGAAGTGGACCGCATCGTCGGCGCGCTGCCCAAGGACGTGCTCGTGCGCAAGCTTGAGGAAGCTATTGCGTAAAGGCTGAGCCGGCCGGCGCGTAAGGAGACGGCAGCGATTCCGGTTGGGGATTGAAAGCGTTCGCCGCGGCGGACGCTTTCTTTCTTTGTTGCTTTCCGCCAACTGCGCCCGGCGGCGAGTGTCCTGGCCAACGGCAGGAACTGGCCTGCCAGCCAAGAAAATCAAGCAAAAAGCCCATGCCTCGCGGCGATGGGCCGCGAGGCCAATTTGCTGCTTCACGAGGTGACGGTTGTGGCGGAAGCGTTCGCGCGGCTTAAGGCCGTCGTGGAGGAAGTCGAGGCGCTCCACGCGGCCGTGCAGGTGCTGACGTGGGACCAGGAGACGTACATGCCCCCGGGAGCCGCCGAGGACCGGGCGCGCCACCTCGCGGCGTTGGCGCGCATGGCGCACGAAAAGTGGACGTCGGATGAAGTGGGCCGGCTGCTGGAAGAGGCGCAGGCGGAAGTGAAGGGCGCCGATCCGGATTCCTACGAGGCGCTATACGTGCACAACGCGGTCCGGGATTACGAGAAGGCCCGCAAGCTGCCGCCCCAGCTGGTGGCCGACCTTGAGCGGGAGCGGGCGCTGGCCCTGGAGGCGTGGCGCGCGGCCAAGGCGGAGGCCAACTTCCGGCGTTTCGCGCCGCACCTGGAAAAGCTGGTCGCGCTCAACATCGAGCAGGCGGAGCGGCTCGGCTATAAAGAGGAGCGCTACGACGCGCTCTTGGACTTGTTTGAGCCCGAGATGCTGACGCGCGCCGTGGCAGAGCTGTTCGCCGCGCTCAAGAAGGAGCTGGTGCCGCTGGTGGCGGCGGTGTGCGAACGGCCGCAGGTCGACGACGCACCGCTGCGCGGGCGCTTCGACCAGCAGGCCCAGTGGGAGTTGGGCATGGACGCGCTGCGGGCCATCGGTTTCGACCTCAGCCGCGGCCGCCAGGACATTTCGACGCATCCGTTCACCATCAGCTTCTCCCGCAACGACGTGCGGCTCACCACCCGGGTTAAGGAAGACGACTGGACTTGGTCGTTCTTTTCGACGCTGCACGAGGCGGGGCACGGCATCCACGCCCAGGGCATTCCGGCGGAGGTGGACGGGACGCCGTTGATGTGGCGGCCGTCGCTGGGCATCAGCGAGTCGCAGTCGCGGCTTTGGGAAAACGTGGTTGGACGCTCCCGCGCGTTCTGGGAGTTCTTCCTCCCCAAGCTGCACCAGCGCTTCCCGCAGCTGGCATCCTTCAACGTCGACGATGTATATCGCGCCGTGAACAAGGTCCAGCGGTCGCTCATCCGCACCGAGGCCGACGAGCTGACGTACAACATGCACATCTTCGTGCGCTTCGACCTCGAGCGCGAGCTGTTCGCCGAGCGGCTGAAAGTGGCCGACTTGCCCGAGGCGTGGAACGAGAAGATGCGGGAGTACTTGGGCGTCGTGCCCGACAACGACGCGGTGGGCGTCCTGCAGGACATCCACTGGGCCGACGGCATGTTCGGGTATTTCCCGACGTATACGCTCGGCACCGTGCTGAGCGTCCAGTTTTACGATCAGGCCGTCAAGGAAAATCCGGAGATTCCCGAACTCATCCGGCGCGGGCAGTTCGACGCGCTGCGCGTTTGGACCAACGAGCACGTGCACCGCTACGGCGCCATGTATCCGGCCATGGAGATCGTGCGGCGCGCGACGGGGCGCGGCTTGGACAGCGAGCCGTATCTAAACTACTTGCGCACCAAGTTCGGAGAGATTTACGGGCTGTAACAGCGGCTTGCGGCCCAAGCGGGAGGATGCTGCGGTTGCCCATGCGGACAAGGAAGGCGTTCCGCTTCGGCTTGAGCCGGCGCCCGTCGGCGCTGGCGGCGGCGCTGCTGGCGGCGGTGGGGCTCGCGGTGGCGGCGGGACTTTTCTCGCCGGCGGCGGCTCAGGAACTGTATGAAGTCAATTTGCTGACCAATCCCGGCTTCGAGACCGGAGGCGCGACGCCGCGCGGGTGGCTGTCGGTCAACAGCGAGCTGCCGCGGCGCGACACGTCCCGGGCCTACGCGGGCCAGGCCAGCGGCCTGCTGTACACCGCGGGCGCCGAGCGGGAGATGGCGTGGCGCCAGTCGGGCATCCAGGTGGTGGAAGGCGGGCGCTACGTGTTGTCCGGCTGGGTGCGCAGCGAGGTGCCGGCGGTGGCGGTGCTGGGCGTCGACTGGGTCGGGGGCGGCGGCAGCCAGCGGCTGTACCGCGGCTTGCCGGGCGACGGGCAGTGGGAGCGGGTGGAAATGGAGTTCGTCGCCGCCCGCTCCGGCACGGTGATCGTCAGCTTCGGCGGCATCGTCCGCGGCGGCATCTGGTGGGACGAAGTGTCGCTGCGGCGGGTGGACGACCGGCCCCAGCAACTGGCGGCCCAGTGGGAGGCCCTCCTGCGCGAACACGGGCACGTGTACACGGGTCTCATCGTTGACGCCCGCGGGCTGGGCGTGCGGCGGGGCATGTCGCCGCGGATTGTCGATGAACGCGGCAACGTGGTGTACTCCGGCGTCAACGCCGACGCCAGCGTCGTCATCGGACGCGGCCTGGTGGGCTACGAATACGATCCGGAGCAAGCCGTGCGCAACATGCGCCTGGCGGTCCACGAGGCTTACCCGTTCATTGCGCCTTTGCTTGTGCAGGCGGTGGGCGTCGTGGACGATCCTTTCCGCGCCAGCGTGATTATCAGCGTGGCCGACGCGCAGCGCATCCGCCGGGAGCTGCAAAAATACGACTTCCTCGGTCGCTGGGCGGTCGTGTTCATCATCGGAGATGATTGACATGCATGACGACACGCTACCCGTCATCGATCTGCGCAGCGACACGGTAACCCAGCCCACCGAGGCGATGCGGGAAGCCATGGCCCGCGCCGCCGTGGGCGACGACGTTTTCGGCGACGACCCGACGGTACGGGCCCTGGAGGAGAAGGCGGCGTTCCTGCTCGGCAAGGAAGCGGCGCTCTTCCTGCCCAGCGGCACGATGGCCAACTTGGCGGCGCTTTTGTCCCACACGACGCCGGGCCAGGAAGTGCTGCTCGGCCGCCAATGCCACATTTATCGTTACGAAGTGGGCGGTTTGTCGCGCGTTGCAGGCCTGCTCCCCGCCCTTTTCCGCGACGACGACGGCCTGCCCGACCCCGACGAGGTGCGGTCGCTGCTGCACCCGCCGAGCATTCTCTTCCCGCAGCCCGCGCTCTTGTGCCTCGAAAACACCCACAACTTGGCCGGGGGCGTGGTGCTGCCGCCCGACAGGCTCGCGGCACTGGCCGCGGTGGCGCGCGAGGCCGGCCTGGCGGTGCATTTGGACGGCGCGCGCCTCTTCAACGCGGCCGTGGCGCTGGGCGTCGACGCGCGGGCTTGGACCGAGCCCGTCGATTCGGTTATGATCTCCTTGTCCAAAGGCTTGTCCGCCCCCGTCGGGTCGGTTCTGGCCGGGCGGCGAGACTTTATCGAGCGAGCCCGCAAGGCGCGCAAGCTGCTGGGAGGCGGCATGCGGCAAGTGGGCGTCATCGCGGCGGCGGGCATCGTGGCCCTGGAGACGATGATTGCGCGGCTGGCCGAGGATCACGCCGTGGCCGCGGCCATCGCCGACGCGCTGGCGGCCATCGACGGCGTGCACGTGGACCGGGCGCGCGTGCAGACCAACATGGTCTATTTCACGCTCGCGGAAGGCGATGCCGCGTCGTTCGTGGAGCGCCTGGCGCGGCACGGCGTCCTGGCGGTGGCCATGGGCCCGCGGCTGGTGCGGTTCGTGACGCACCGCCACATCGCGCTCAGCGACGTACCCCGGATCGCCGCGGCGGTGCGGGCCAGCCTGTAAGCCGCGCGCGGCGTTGCTAGCCGGAAGACGCGTTGCCCGGTCGATGCTCGGGGCTGCCCGCGCGGTGGCCCAGTCGCTGCAGGGCCAGCTCGATTTCGCGCCGGACCTCGGGATCTTGTTCCCGGCCGAGGGCTTCTTCCAGTGCCGCGCGCGCTTCGTCTCCTCCGATGCGGCCCAGGGCCCATGCCGCGCTGCCCCGCACCACCGGCTTGGGGTCTTGGGCCAACGCTTTTGCGAGCGCCGGCACCACCGCGGGATTGCGGGTGTTGCCCAGCGCGATGGCCGCGTTGCGCTGCAGCGTTTTCTTGCCGCGCCACGCGGCCGCGGTGCGGCCGAAGCGCCGCTTGAACTCGCCGGTCGTCATCTGCAGCAGCTCGATGAGCGACGGCGACGGGTCCAGCTCCGGCACGGGGCGAAACTCGGGCCGGTCGGGCACGGCGGCCTCGTCGTTCCAGGGGCATACTTGCTGGCAGACGTCGCAGCCCCATACCTTCAAGCCCATGCGCTCCCGCAGCTCCAGGGGAACCGGCCCGCTCATCTGGGTCAGGTGCGAGATGCAGCGGAAGGGGTCGACGTAGTACGGCTCCACGATGGCGCCCGTAGGACAGGCCCGGATGCAACGGTCGCAGTCGCCGCAATCCAGCGTGATGCGCGGGTCGGGGGCCAGCTCCAGGTTGGTGAAAATTTCGCCCAAGAACACCCACGACCCGAAACCCGGCACATACAGGCAGGCGTTTTTGCCGAACCAGCCTAGTCCGGCTTTCTCCGCTACGGCGCGGTCCACGGGCGGTCCCGTGTCCACGTACGCTTGGGCCTCCAGCTGCGGAGCCCGCTCCTGGAGGAAAGCGATGAGCCGCTGCATGCGCTCTCGCAGCACGTGGTGGTAATCGAGGCCCCAGGCGTAGCGGGAAAGCTGTCCTTTGGGGTCGCTGCCGGCCCGGGTCGGGCGCGAGCGCTGGCGGGTCAAGTAGGAGACGCCGACGGCGATGACGGAGCGAGCCGACGGCAGCAGGCGCTTCGGGTCGCAGCGGAGGGCGATGTCCGGCTCGGTGAAGGCCGGGTAGCGGCCGTCGGCGCGACGGCGCTCCAGCTCGCGCCAGGCCTCCAGATACGGCTCGGCGGGGCCGATGGCGACGACGTCGAAGCCGACGGTGCGGGCATACGCCTTGATCTCGTTCTCCAGTGACACGCTCTCGCCCCCCTCGGCCCCGCCCGGTTTTGCGCAACCTACATTATATCATCCCAGCCGGCCGGAACCGGTCAGGCGGCTGGCCGGCCGGACCCGGCGTGGCGCCGGCCCGGCGCCGGGCGCTCGGTAGACACCGCATCGGCCCTGTGTTAGGATGGAAGCGTTATGAAAATTACGCATTACCGTGGGTACGAGCTCGATCCGTTCCAGAGCGAAGCCATCGAATACCTCGAACAAAATTACAGCGTGCTCGTGTCGGCGCCGACCGGGACGGGCAAAACGCTGGTGGCCGACTATTTGATCGAAATGATGGCCCGCCGCGGCAAGCAGGTGGTGTACACGGCTCCCATCAAGGCGCTCAGCAACCAAAAGTACAAGGAGTTCAAGCGCTTGCTGGGCGACGAAAAGGTGGGCATCCTGACCGGCGACGTCGTCATCAACCCCGAGGCGCCGGTACTCATCATGACGACCGAAATTTTCCGCAACTTGCTCCACCAGGATCCGGAGCGGGTCGCGGACGTGGCCTATTGCATCTTCGACGAGATTCACTACATCGACGATCCGCACCGCGGCAGCGTTTGGGAGGAAAGCCTTATCTTCATGCCGCGGGAGATGCGCTTTTTGGGGCTGTCGGCCACCATTCCCAACGTGGACGAGCTCGCGGAGTGGTTGACGCAGGTACACGGCCATCCCGTCAAGGTCGTGCGCCACTTCGAGCGCGCGGTGCCGCTGAAGCATTACGTCTACGAGGCCACGTCGGGCATTACCACGCTGCGCAAGCTGACCGCCCGTTACCGCCGCTACGCGGAGCGGATGCGGCTGAAGGGCGGCAGTCGGCTGCAGCTGGACTTTCCTCGCACGACGCACCTGGACCTGATCAAGGAGATCCACCGGCATTACTTGCCGTGCCTGTTTTTCACCTTCAGCCGGCGCCGCTGCGAGGTGCACGCGCTGGAGCTGGGCGAGCAGTTCGACTTTCTCAGCGGGCGCGAGAAGACCCGCGTCCTGGAAGTGATGGAGTACCACTTGGAGCGGCACGGGCGGCCCACGGTGCCGAGGCTGGCGCAGCTGCGGCAGCTGCTCACCCGGGGCATCGGCTATCACCACGCGGGGCTGCTGCCCGTGGTGAAAGACATCGTGGAAGACTTGTTCGAGCAGCGGCTCATCAAGGTGCTGTACTGCACCGAGACGTTCGCCGTCGGCCTCAACTTCCCGTGCCGCGCGGTCTGTTTCGACTCGGTGACCAAGTGGGACGGCGAGACGTTCCGCTCGCTGACCAACCGCGAGTACTTCCAGATGGCGGGCCGCGCCGGGCGGCGGGGCATCGACGAGCGGGGCTACGTCTTCACGCTGGCCGATTTCAACTACTTCGTCCCCGACGAATACCCGAGCATGCAGGAGGAAGACATCGAGCCGCTGCGCAGCCGCTTCAGCCTCAGCTACAACACGGTGCTCAACCTAGTGCGCAAGTACAGCGACGAGGAAATCCGGAACATCTTGCGGAAAAATTTTGCCACCTTCCAGGGCGAGCGGGAGCGGGCCCGCTGGCGGGAAGCGCTGGCCGCCGCGCAGCGGCGGCTGGAGCGGCTCGAGCAGGAAGGCGCGGACGCGCAGGCCAAGCGCGCGGTGCGGCGGCGCATCCGGGCGCTGGAGCGCAACCTGGCCAAAATCTCGCCGGCGGAGCAGTACGCGCGCGAGTTCGAAGCCAAGCGGCGGCTGCTGGAGGAGCTGGACTATATCCGCGACGGTCGCCTCACCGCCCGGGGCGAGTTCGCGGCGCTGATCAACATCCAGGAGCTGCTGGTGACGGAGCTGTTCTTCGCCGGGTGGTTCCATGAGCTGGATGAAGATCAGGTCAACGCGCTGGCCGTCTCCATCGATTACGAACCGCGCAAGTCGGAAGGCCGCTACCCCCACAACGCCTTCGACGTCAAGGCGGTCGAGCGGGAAGTGAAGCGGCTGGTCGCGCTGGAGATGGAGATTGTGGGAACGAGCACCGTCCGCTTCAACGACAACTTGGCCCAGCTGGCCTACCGCTGGAGCCGGGGCGAAGAATTCGCGAAGCTCCTGCGGGGCGCGTACCAGGACGAGGGCGACATCGTTTACGCCTTCCGGCGAGGGATAGACCTGCTGCGGCAAGTGCGTTTCGCCTGCGGCGAGGACGAGTGGCTGAAAGACAAGCTGCAGCGGTGCATCGACCGCCTCGATCGGGACGAAGTGTCCATCGTGCTGTAGCGAAGGAGGGGTGGGGGTGGGGGAACTGTTCCAACGCCTTCCGATTGACCGCGGATTCGACCTGTACGTCGCGCCCACCGACCGGTTCAAGACCATCACGCTGCGGCTGGTGCTGCGCCGGCCGCTGCGAGGTGGCGAGCATTCCCTCAACGCCGTCGTGCCGTTCGTCTTGCGGCGGGGGACGCGGCGGCTGCCTTCGTCGCGGGAAATCGCTCGCTACCTGGAGGAGCTGTACGGCGCGCAGTTCGCCGCCGACGTCGACAAGACGGGCGAGACGCAGCAGATCGAGCTGGAGGCGTCGGCGGCCGACGAGCGGTTTTTACCGGAGCGCATCGGGCTGACGCGCCAGATCGTCGCCTTCTTGGCCGAGGCGCTGCTGGATCCGGTGCTGGCGGACGGGACGTTCCGGGCCGACTTCGTCGCGCAGGAAGCGGAAAATTTGCGGCGGCGCATCGAGGCGACCATCAACAACAAGCCCCAGTACGCGGTGAACCGGCTGCGCGAGGAGATGTGCCGCGGCGAGCCGTACGGGCTGCACAAGTACGGCGACGTGGAGGAGCTGCGGCAGGTGACGGCGCCGCGGCTGTACGAGCATTACCGCCGGGTGCTGGCCGCGAGTCCCGTCGACATGTTTGCCGTTGGGCCCGTGGATCCGGACGAAATCGCCGCGCTGGTCAAGGAATACGTCCGGCTGCCGCGCGAGGAGATCGAGGAAATCCCCGGTGTCGTCGTGCGGGAGCCGGCGGCGGAGCGCACCGTGGTGGAGGAGCAGCCAGTTCAGCAGGCCGTGCTGGCGCTGGGCTTCCGCACGGGCGTGCGCTACCCGGACGACGACTATCCCGCGCTGCAGGTATACAACGGCATTTTGGGCGGCTTTCCGCACTCGAAGCTGTTCCTCAACGTGCGCGAGCGGGCCAGCCTGGCCTATTTCGCCTCGTCGCAGCTGGAAGGCACCAAGGGCGTCCTCGTCGTGACCGCCGGCATCGCGCCGGAAAAGTACGAACAGGCGCTGCGCATCATCCGCGAGCAAGTGGAGGCGCTGGCGGCCGGGGACGTGTCGGCATCCGAGCTGGAGCAGACGAAGAAGGGCTTGATCAACGGCTTGCTCTCGGCGCAGGACAGCCCCGAGCGGATCATCGCGGCGCGGCTTGTGGGCATCATCAACGGCCGGGTGCGGACGGTGGAGGAGACGGTGCAGCGGCTGCAGGCGGTGACGGTGGACGACGTGCGCCGGGTGGCCGCCAAGGTGAAGCTGGATACGATCTACTTTCTCCGGCCGGGGCGGAGCGAGGGGGAGCGGTGAGCATGGCGTGGACCGTTCTGCGGGACGAGCGGCTGCAGGAGCAGGTGTACCAGGCGCGGCTGGACAACGGGCTGGGCGTCTTCGTTATGCCGAAGCCCGGCTTTCACAAGAAGTACGCGGTGTTCTCGACTCGCTACGGGTCCGTCGACAATCGCTTCCGCCGCCCGGATCGGGACGAAGTCATCCAAGTGCCCGACGGCATCGCGCATTTTCTTGAGCACCAGCTGTTCCAAGACGCGAGCGGCCACGTCTTCAACGCCTTTGCCGATCTGGGCGCTTCGGTCAACGCGTACACCAGCTACACCATGACCAGCTACCTTTTTTCCACCACCGACAACTTCCCGCAGGCGTTCGACAAGCTGCTGGACTTCGTCCAGGCGCCGCACTTCACCGAGGCCGGGGTGCGGAAAGAGATCGGCATCATCGAGCAGGAGATCCGGATGTACCAGGACTTTCCGCGGCACCGCCTGTCGCAGAACTTGTTGCAGGCGCTGTACCACGTGCACCCGGTACGGATCGACATCGCGGGCACGGTGGAGTCCATTCGGGAAATTACGGCCGACACCCTGCAGCTCTGCTACGATACGTTTTATCATCCGAGCAACATGGCCGTGCTCGTCGTGGGCGACGTGGAGCCGGACGCGGTGCTGCAGCAGGTGCTGGACGACATGGCGGGCCGCCGCTACAGCTTCCGCCCGCCGGTGCAGCGGCTGTTCGACCCGGAGCCGGAGGACGTGGCGCAGGCGCGGGTCGAGACGACGATGGCGGCGGCGCGGCCCCTGTACGCCGTGGGCTTCAAGGATACGCCTTCGGGCGACCCGCAGCGGGACCTGCTGGATGAGGTGACAGCGACACTGGCGCTGTCGGCGGCGCTGGGGCGCAGCTCCGCGCTTTACCAGGAGCTATACGAGGCCGATTTGATTGATGACACGTTCTCGGCCCGCTTCGTCGGCGGCGGGCATTTCGCCCATACCATCATCGCCGGGGAAACGAAGGACCCGGAGGAGCTGCACCGGCGGCTTCTGGCCGGCCTGGAGCGGCTGCGGGAACGAGGCATTCCGGCGGAGGATATCCGGCGCACGCAGCGCCAGGCGGTGGGCGAGTTCGTGCAGCTGTTCGATTCGCTGGAGTTCATCGCCAACAGTTTCTTGTACTTCCACTTCAAGGGCGTGTCGCTGTTTGACTACATGCGGGCGCTGGCCGAGGCGACGCCCGAGCAGGTCAATGCCCGGCTGGCGGAGCATCTGCGGCCCGAGCGGTCGGCGGTGTCCATCGTCTGGCCGCAGGGCCGGCGCTGACGCCGGCCGGCTGGGCGCGGGCGGGCGGTCCGCCGGGGGCGGGGTGTGGGGATGGCGGGAACGCCGCGCAACGTGTACGGGTTCATCGCGCTGGGCGTGGCGGCGGTGTCGACGGCGGCCATTTTCGTGAAGCTGTCGACGGCTCCGCCGGTCCTGGTGGCGTTTTATCGCATCTTTCTGGCGTGGCTGGCGCTGGCGCCTCTCATCGTCGCGAAAGAGCGCGGCGCGCTGGCTTCTGCCCTGCGGGAGCGGCGCCGCGACGTGGCGTTGGCCCTTTTGTCCGGCGCCTTCCTGGCTCTCCATTACGCCGTTTGGTTTGTCTCCTTGCGCCTCACCAGCGTGGCCAGCTCGACGGTGCTGGTGACGACGCAGCCCATCTGGGTCATGCTGCTCGCGTATCTCCTCTGGCGAGAGACGGTGCCGCTGCCGTCGCTGGCGGGGATGGCCATCGCGTTGGCCGGCGTCTATTTCACCGGCGCCTACTCGGCGCAGCAGGAGGGCGGGCAGTTGGCCGGCGACGTACTGGCGTTGCTGGCGGCCATTCTCGTGTCGGGCTATCTGCTCATCGGCCAGCGGCTGCGGTCGCGCATGCCGTTGCTGGTCTACGTCTTTTTCGTCTACGGCGGCGCCGCCGCCGTCCTGGGCGCTCTGGCCGTGCTCATGCGGCTGCCGCTGGGCGGTTACCCGGCCCGCGAGTGGGCGCTGTTCGCGGCCTTGGCTTTCATTCCGCAGCTCATCGGCCACACGGTGTTCAACTGGGCGCTACAGCACGTGCCCGCGTCGGTGGTGGCCGTGAGCGTCCTGGGCGAGCCGGTGGGCGCGGCGCTGCTCGCCATGCTGATTTTGCGGGAAATCCCCTCGCCGGTGCAGCTGCTGGCGGGCTTGCTCATCCTGGGCGGCATCGGCTTGTTCCTGTATTTTCGCGACGCGGCGCCGCCGCGCCGGAAGGAGCCGCTGGGCGCCGATGGATAAGCAGGCGTGGCGGCGGCTGCTGCGCGCCCGGCGTGACGCGGTGCCGCCGGAGCAGCGCGCCGAGTGGGCCGCCCGGATGGTCGATCACTTTTTCACGTTGCCGGAAACGCAGGCACTGCTGCGGGGGGCGGCGGCTTCTTGCCGGGGCTTTACGGGCACGGCGGCGGGGGGCGCGGACGCGAGCGGCGGGGTAGCGCAGGCGAGCGCGGCGGCTGAGGCGAGGCCGTATGTGATGTTGTACGCAGCCGTCGGGTCGGAGGCGCCGACGTTTCCTTTGGCCGCCCGGCTGCTCGCGGCGGGCGTGGACGTGTGCTTCCCGCGCCTGACGCGGAAGCGGCGAGGCGAAATGGAGGCGGCTCACGTGCGGCGCCTGGAGGAACTGGAGCCGGGGCCGTTTTTCGGCATTCCCCAGCCGCCGGAGGCGGCGCCGGCCGTGGAACCGGAGCGGCTGGCGATGGTCATCGTGCCGGGGCTGGGCTTCGACCGGGCCGGCCGCCGGCTGGGCACAGGCGGGGGCTATTACGACCGCTTCTTGCCGCGGCTGTCGCCGCAGGCCTTGCGAGTAGGATGGGCCTTCAGCTTGCAAGTGGTCGACCGGTTGCCGGCGGAACCGCATGACCGCGGCGTTGACGTCATCGTGACGGAGGCGGGCGTCGTGCGCCCGAACTAGGGCCAGGGGAGCGGTGGGCGTGGGCAAGCGCATCGTGGTCGTCGGCGCGGGCGTCGTGGGGCTTTGGATTGCATACGAACTGCGCAAGCGCGGGCATGATGTCATCGTCGTCGACAAGGGCGAGCTGGGGTCGGGGTCGTCCTCTGGCAACGCCGGCTGGGTGATACCTGCCCGCACGCTGCCCCTGCCCGCGCCCGGGTTGCACTGGGAAGGGCTCAAAATGATGATGCAGCCCGACAGCGCCCTGTATATCAAGCCTTCGGCGCTGCCGCGGCTGACGGGATGGTTCACGCAGTTTCTCAAGTACTGCAACGCGGAGGCGTACCGGCGCGGCTGCCAGGCCATGGCCAGCCTGTCCATCCACGCTCATCCGGGCTACGACCGGCTCGTGGCGGACGGGCTGCAGTTCGAAATGCACGAGCAGGGCCTGCTCAGCGTCTACTTGACCGAGGAGATGCTGGAAGCGGGCTGGCGGGACCACATGACGATGGCGGAATTCGGCTTGGGGCAGCCCCAAAAGCTCACGGCGCAGGAGGCGCGCGAGCTGGAGCCGGCGCTGGCGCCCAACATCGCGGGCGGCATTTTCATCCGGCAAGCGCGGCACGTCGACCCGTGGACGTTGCTGAACGCGTTGGCGCAGCGGTTGGCGGCCGAAGGCGTGCCGCTTGCGTGGCGGACGGAAGTGACCGGGTTCGAGCGGGGCGGTTCGCGCGTGCTGGGCGTGCAGACCAGCGCGGGCACGTGGGCCTGCGACGACGTAGTCATCGCCGCCGGCGCGTGGGCGGCGCGGGTGGTCAAGCCGCTGGGCTACCGCTTGCCGTTGCAGGCGGGCAAAGGGTACAGCCTGCAGTTCTCGCAGCCCAATCCGAGCTTGCGGTCGGCAGTATTCCTGGCCGACGCGAAAATCGCCTGCACGCCGCTGAAGCGGGGCACGCGCTTTGCCGGTACCATCGAGTTTTCCGGCGTCAACCTGGTGCTGGACCGGCAGCGCATCGCGGCGTTCCAAAAAAAGATACCGCGGTACCTGCCGGATTTCGACGGACAGGCCGAGGCGGTCCCGTGGGTCGGCATGCGTCCGGTGACGCCCGACGGTTTGCCCGTCATCGGGCCTGTTCCGGGCTGGGACAACGCGTACGTGGCGTCAGGCCACAGCACGGCGGGCCTGCCGCTGGCGCCCGCCACGGCGCAGCGCATCGCTGACATGATCGAGGGCAAGCTCATGCCGCCGGGCGATCCGTTCGATCCCGCGCGCTTCGGCTGATTTCTGCTTTCGCCGGGAGTGTATGTTGCACCGATGACGGAACATTATTATACCGCCAAGCCGCAAGCGCCTCACCGGCCGAGGGAAGTGGCCATCGAGCTGCGGGGACGCCGGTACGTGTTCCTGACCGACGCCGGCGTCTTCTCCAAGGGCCGCGTCGACCCCGGCACGCGGCTGCTCATCGAGCACCTGCCCTTGCCCGTGACCGGCTGGGCGCTCGATCTGGGCTGCGGCTACGGAGCTATCGGCCTCGTCATCGCGGCCGAGTCGCCGCAGGCGCAAGTGCTGATGGTGGACGTCAACGAACGGGCGGTGGAGCTGGCGCGCAAGAATCTGGCCCGCAACGGCGTGCGCAACGCGCAGGTGCTGGTGAGCGACGGCTACGCCGCCGTGGGCGACGTGCGCTTTGCCCTCATCGCCTCCAATCCGCCCATTCGCGCCGGCAAGCGGGTCATTTACCCGTGGGTGGACGAAGCGTATGCCCGGCTGGAACCGGGCGGGCGCCTGCTGATGGTGGCGCGCACGAGCCAGGGCGCGAAGAGCTTGGCGAAAAAGATCGCAGAGGTGTTCGGCAACGTGACGGAGGTGGCCAAAGGCAGCGGCTACCGGGTCATGGAGGCGGTCAGGGCGGGCGCATAGGCACGGCGGCGGCAGAATACGTTTGGCGATGAAAACGTGCCGGCGCCCGGAGGGGGCGCGAGGCGGGTGCGGCAGGGATGCGGGGCAGAGTGGTCTTCATCGCCATTGACGGGCGGCTCGTTCTTTTCGTATTGTTCGTCCTCGCCGTGCTGATCGCCTACGGAATATGGGCGTGGCAGGCCCGCGGCGTGGGTGTGCCGGCCGCGGAGCTGCGCAGCGCGCGCGTCGTGGCCATCGACGCGGGCCACGGCGGCCCGGACCCGGGGGCCATCGGCGTGACGGGCGTCCGGGAGAAGGACGTGACGCTGGCCATCGCCGTGGAGCTGGAGAAGCGGCTGCGGGAAGCGGGCTTCCAAACGGTGATGACCCGCACGGGCGATTACGACCTGGTGCGGGGCGAGGAAGTGCTGCACCGCCAGCGGGAAGACTTGATCCGGCGGGCTGCCCTCGTCAACGGCAGCGGCGCCTCCGCCTTCGTCAGCCTGCACGCCAACAGTTTCCCCGAAGCGGCCTGGTTCGGGGCGCAGACGTTCTACGAGGCCAACGACGAAGGCGGCTTCAGCTTGGCCACCTACATCCAGGCCGCGCTGGTCCGCGAGCTGACGGACCTGGGGGTCAACCGCCGCCGGGCGGCCACCGCGGATCTGCGCATCCTGCGAGACGTGCGGGTGCCGGCGGTGCTGGTGGAAGTCGGTTTCTTGTCGAACCCGCAGGAGGAGGCGCTGCTGCGGCAGCCCGAATACCAGGCGCGGGTGGCGCAGGCCATCGCGGACGGCATCATGGCATACTTCGCGGCCGTGGAGCGGCACGGGGCCGTCCGCGAGCCGGGCCGGCTGGAATTGTAGCATTTCCGTTCCGGCAGCAGGAACCGGGCAGGCGCCGCCGAAGGGAAACGCTGACATGGCTACGATTCACACGGTGAAGAACACGTTGACCACATCCATCGACCGCAAGCTGCTCATTCGGGGGCGCGCGACGCGTACCGGCCGCGTCAGCATTTCCGGCGCCAAAAATTCGGCCGTGGCCGTCCTTCCGGCGTGCATCCTGGCCGAGGGAACGACGGTGCTGCAAAACGTGCCGGACATCGCGGACGTGGCCGTGCAGCGGCAAATTTTGGCGGCCCTGGGAGCGGAAGTGTCGGACGGCGCCGAGCGGGGCGAAGTGCGGGTGACGGTGGGCGCCGTGGGCTCGGAAGTGCCCTACGGGTTGGGCAAGCTGCTGCGGGGATCGGTGCTGCTGCTGGGGGCGCTGGTGGCTCGCTGCGGCGAGGCGCGCGTGCCGCTGCCGGGTGGCTGCGCCATCGGCTCGCGCCCGCTGGACCTGCATTTGAAAGGACTGCGGGAGCTGGGCGCGGAGGTTGACATCGAGCACGGCTTCATCGTCGCCAAGGCGCCGCGCCTGGTCGGCACCGAGGTGTATTTGGACTTCCCGAGCGTCGGCGCTACGGAGAACCTGATGATGGCGGCCACCGCGGCCAAGGGCACCACGGTCATCTACAACGCGGCCAAAGAGCCGGAAGTGGTGGACCTGGCCAACTTCCTGAACGCGATGGGCGCGCGCATCATCGGGGCCGGCACCGACACCATCAAGATCGAAGGGCAGCGGGAGCTGCGCCCGACCACGTACTCCATCATCCCGGACCGCATCGAGGCCGGCACGTACCTGCTGATGGGGCTCGTCGGCGGCGGGTCGGTGACGGTGGAGAACGTCATCCCCAAGCACCTGGAGGCGCTGCTGGCCAAGCTGGAGGAGGCCGGCGTGGAATTGGCCGAGGACGGCGACTCCATTACGGCGCGCCTGGTGGGGCGCCCGAAGCCGCTGCAGGTCAAAACGTTGCCGTATCCGGGCTTTCCGACGGATTTGCAGCCGCAGCTGACCGCTTTCCTGCTCTTGGCCGACGGAACCAGCGTCATCAGCGAGCGCATCTTCGAAGACCGTTTCGGCCACGTGGACGAGCTCAAGCGGCTGGGCGGCAAGATCGAGATTGACGGCCGCACCGCCGTCATCGAAGGCGTCGAGAGCCTGACCGGCGCGCCGGTAACAGCCAACGACCTTAGGATGGGCGCGTCGCTCATCATCGCCGGCGTGGCGGCCCGCGGCGAGACGCTCATCGACGGCGTGGAGCACATCTTGCGCGGCTACGAGCGGCTGGAGGAGAAGCTGCGCGGGCTGGGCGTCGTCTGCGAATGGGTTTCGTAGACAAATTGTCGTAACGCCTTGAACTGGCCACCGGCTGGCAGCCGGTGGCTTTTTTGTTGCCGAAAGGCGCCCGCGGCTTGGGCGGGAGGCGCTGGCCGCTTGGACTGAAAAAAAACGCGCAAGGGTCTTGAAATGTTATTCGTTCAACTCGTATAATCATCCCATCACCCCGGACAAAGGTCGGGGGCGGGTCGCATCGTTTCGGGGGGCCACTTTCGTGGGCGGCAAGATCCGAGTGGGCGTCGTGGGCGGCAGCGGCTATGCCGGCGGCGAGTTGCTGCGCATATTTTATCAGCATCCCCACGTAACCGTCGTTTACGTCGCTTCCCGCTCGCAGGCGGGCACCGCCGTTAGCGAGTCGCATCCGGGACTGGCCGGCTGCTTCGACTTGACCTATGAGCCCGTGGACGTGGAGGCCATGGCGCGGCGCTGCGACGTGGCGTTCCTGGCCGTGCCCCACGGGGCGTCCATGGAGCTGGCGGCAGAACTCTTGGCGCGCGGCGTGCGGGTCGTCGACTTGGGCGCCGACTTCCGGTTGGCCGACGCAGCGGCGTACCGGACGTGGTACAAGACCGAGCATACGCAGCCTGCGCTGTTGTCCGAGGCCGTGTACGGGCTGCCGGAGCTGAACCGCGAGCGCATCGCGGCGGCGCGGCTAGTGGCCAATCCCGGCTGTTTTCCGACCGCCGTCCTCCTGGGCGTTCTGCCCTTGGTGGACGCCGGCTGCGTGGATACGTCGGCGGTCTTCGTTTCCGCGGTGACGGGCGTGTCGGGCGCCGGGGCGACGCCGGCGCCGCCGTACCATTTCCCCGAGCGCACGGAAAACGTGCAGGCCTACGGCGTTCCGGGCCACCGCCATACGGCCGAGATGGAGCAGGGCATCGCGGCGGTGCTGGCGCGGCGGGGCGGGGGATCGGTGAGCGTCAGCTTCGTGCCGCACCTGGCGCCCATGAGCCGGGGCATCCTGGCCACCGTCAACATGGCGCTGACAGAGCGGCTCGGTACCGACGACGTGCTGGCGCTCATGCGCGATTTCTACCGCGGCGAGCCCTTCGTGCGAGTGCTGGGGGCGGACCGCATGCCCCAGACGAAGGCGGTGGCGGGCTCCAACTTCTGCGACGTCACGGCCCGGGTCGATCCGCGGACCGGGCGAGTCCTCGTCTTCTCGGCCATCGACAACTTGGTCAAAGGCGCCGCCGGCCAGGCGGTGCAAAACATGAACCTCATGTTCGGCCTCGATGAAACGGCCGGCCTCAAGATGCCCGGCCTTTATCCGTAAGTCGTTGGTCGGCTGCTGGCGTTGTGGGCTGCTGGAATTTTCCAGACGCGACGGAAGCGGAGGGAGCGGGGTTGTCGGCGGCTTTCAGCAAAGCGGCGCCCGTGACGGCGCCGCCGGCGATGCTGACGCCGGTGGCGGGCGGGGTGACCGCGCCGCGAGGGTTTCAGGCGGCGGGCGTGCACGCGGGGATTAAGCGCAAGCGGCGGGACGTGGCCCTGATCGTGTCGGCGGTGCCGGCGGCCGCGGCGGCGACGTATACCACAAACATCGTGAAGGCGGCGCCGTTGCTGGTCACCCGGGAGCACATCGCGCAAGGTCCGATCCGGGCCATCGTGTGCAACAGCGGCAACGCGAACGCGGTGACGGGAGAGCAGGGGCTGAAGGACGCGCGGCGCATGGCGGCCGTGGCCGCGGAAGCTATTGGCGCCCGCCCGGAGCAGGTGGCGGTGGCGTCGACCGGCGTCATCGGCGTCCCGCTGCCGATGGACAAGATCGAGGCGGGCATCCGGCGGGCCGCGGCGGCGCTGGGCGTCGGCGACGGCGACGCGAGCGACGACGGCGGCTCGGACAGCGGCAGCCTGGCCGCGGCGCGCGCCATCATGACGACCGACACCGTGCCCAAGCAGATCGCTGTGGAGTTTTCCCTCAGGGGCAAAACGGTGCGCATCGGCGCCATCGCCAAAGGCTCGGGCATGATCCACCCCAACATGGCCACCATGCTGGCCTTCGTCACCACCGACGCGGCCGTCTCTCCTGCAGCGCTCCAGGCCGTCGTCAGCCGCTCCGTCGACCGGACGTACAACCGCATCACGGTCGACGGCGACACCAGCACCAACGACATGGTGGTCGTGCTGGCCAACGGGCTGGCCGGCAACGAGCCTCTGGGCGCGGGCGACCCGGAGCTGGACGTGTTCGCGCAGGCGCTGGACTACGTCAACACGTACCTGGCCAAGGCCATCGCACGGGACGGCGAAGGGGCCACGAAGCTCATCGAAGTGCGGGTGGAAGGCGCCGCCAGCGAAGCCGACGCGCTGCAAGTGGCTCGCGCCATCGCCGGCTCCAACCTGGTGAAGACGGCCGTGTACGGCAACGACCCCAACTGGGGCCGCATCTTGGCCGCCGCCGGCCGCTCCGGCGTCGACTTCGATCCGTCGCGGGTGGACATCTGGGTCGGCGACGTGTTGGTGGCACGCCACGGGGCGGGCGTGCCGTTCGACGAGGCGCGGGCTGCGGCGGCGCTGCAGGGGCCGGAGGTGGTCCTGACGGTGGCGCTGCAGGCGGGGACGGCCTCGGCCGTGGTGTGGACGTGCGACCTGACGGAGGACTACGTGAGGATCAATGCCCGGTACCGGACCTAAGGAGGGCGTTCCGGTGGAGAGCCATCCGCCAGGCGAAAAGCGGGGCAGCCGGCCGGGAGGCGGGCCGCCCGGCGACGCCAAGCTCATCGAGAAAGCCGGCGTCTTGATCGAAGCGCTGCCGTACATCCGCACGTTTTTCGGCAAGACGTTCGTCATCAAATACGGCGGCAGCGCGATGACGGACCCGGAGCTGAAAAAGTCGGTCATTCTCGACGTCATCTTGCTCAAATACGTCGGCGTCAACCCGGTGCTGGTGCACGGGGGCGGGCCGGAGATTTCCCGATGGATGCAGCGGGTGGGCAAAGAGCCCCGGTTCGTCAACGGGCTGCGCGTCACCGACGAAGAGACTATGGAAATCGTGCAGATGGTGCTGGCCGGCAAGATCAACAAGGACCTCGTCGCGCTCATCAACCGCTACGGCGGCAAGGCGGTGGGCCTCTCCGGCCACGACGGGCATTTGGTCACGGCGCGCCGGCACGGCGGCGACCTCGGGTTCGTCGGGGAAGTCGGAGCCGTCAACGCCCAGCTGCTGCACTTGCTCAACAAAGAAGGCTACATTCCCGTCATCGCGTCCATCGGCGCGGGGTTTGACGGCGAGAGTTACAACATCAACGCCGACCTGGTGGCGGGCGAGCTGGCCGCGGCGCTGAAGGCCGACAAGCTCATTATGCTGACCGACGTGGAGGGCATTTTCGCCGATGAAAACGACCCGGGCTCGCTCATTTCGACGCTGCCGGTCGACCGGGCGCGGCGCATGATCGCGGAAGGCCGCATCCGGGGCGGCATGATTCCCAAGGTGGAGGCGTGCATCAAGGCGCTGGAGAACGGCGTGCCCCGCACGCACATCGTGGACGGCCGCCGCATGCACTCGCTGTTGCTGGAGATTTTCACCGACAAGGGCATCGGGACGATGGTGGTGGCGTGACGATGCGGTTCGCGGAAGTGGCGGCGCTGGCCGACCGGTACCTGATGCGCACGTACAACCGCCTGCCCGTCGCGCTGGCGGACGGCGAGGGCGTGCGGGTGCGGGATACCGAGGGCAAGGAGTACCTGGATTTCGTCGGCGGCCTGGCCGTCTCGGCGCTGGGCCACAAGCACCCGGCGGTGGTGCAGGCCATCAAGGAGGCGGCCGAGGGGCTTCTGCACACGTCCAACCTGTACTACACCGAGCCGCAGGCGCGGCTGGCGGCGCGGCTCGCGGCGCTGACGGGCTTGGATCGGGCCTTTTTCGGCAACAGCGGCGCCGAAGCCAACGAGGCGGCCATCAAGCTGGCCCGGCGCTGGGGTCGCCAGGGCGGCCGCAACCGCTGCAAGATCGTCTCCGCCTGGCAGTCGTTCCACGGCCGGACCTTGGGCTCGCTGGCGGCGACGGGCCAGCCCAAATACCACGAAGGGTTCGGCCCGCTGCCCGAAGGTTTCGTCTACGTGCCTTTGAACGATGTGGACGCGCTGGCGGCGGCGGTGGACGACGAAACCGCGGCGGTGCTGCTGGAGCCCATTCAGGGCGAGTCGGGCGTGCGGCCGTGCACGGCGGAGTTCCTGCGGGCGGCCCGCCGCCTGTGCGACGAGAAGGGCGCTTTGCTCATCTTGGATGAGATTCAGACGGGCATGGGCCGGACGGGCCGGATGTTCGCCTTCGAGCACTTCGGGGTGCGGCCCGACATCGTCACCGTCGCCAAGGCGCTGGGCGGCGGTATTCCCATCGGCGCCGTGCTGGCGAGGGAGGAGGTCGCGCAGGCTTTCGGCCCGGGCGCGCACGGCTCTACGTTCGGCGGCAATCCCTTCGCCTGCCGGGTCGCGCTGGCGGTGCTGGACGTCATGGAGAGGGAGCGGCTGCCGGCGCGGGCGGAAGCCATGGGCCGCCGGCTGCGGGACGGGTTGTCGCGGCTGGAAGGCGTGGCGGAAGTGCGGGGGTTGGGGCTGATGGTGGGCGTCGAGCTCGCGGGCGCCCCCGCACCGAAGGTGCAACAGGCGTGCCTGGAGCGGGGACTGCTGGTCAACGCCGTCGGCGAGTCGGTGCTCCGGCTGCTGCCCCCGCTCATCGTTACGGAGCAGGACGTCGACGCGGCGGTGCGCATTATCGGCGAGGCCATCGCCGCCGTCAGAGGGCAAGGTGAAACGGCGTGCCCTTAGACAGAAGCTTGCGGAAAGTGTGCGTCATCGGTTCCGGGCCCATCGTCATCGGGCAGGCCGCGGAGTTCGACTACGCCGGGACGCAAGCTTGTCGCGCCTTGCGGGAGGAAGGCATTCACGTCGTCCTGGTCAATTCGAACCCGGCGACCATCATGACCGATCCGGAAGTGGCGGACACGGTCTATCTGGAACCGCTGACGCCCGACACGGTCGCGCAAGTGCTGGAGCGCGAGCGGCCCGACGGGCTGCTGGCCACGCTGGGCGGCCAGACCGGGCTAAACCTGGCGGTGGCCCTGAGCGAGCGAGGGGTGCTGGGCCGGCTGGGCGTCCAGCTCTTGGGAACGCGCCTGGACGCGATCCGGCGGGCCGAGGATCGCGAGCTGTTCAAGCGGACGATGACCGCCATCGGCCAGCCCGTGCCGGAAAGCCGCGTCGTCTCCAGCCTGGAGGAGGCGTGGGCATTCTTGTCCGAAATCGGCTTGCCCGTCATCGTCCGTCCCGCGTTCACGCTGGGCGGGACGGGCGGCGGCATGGCCTGCACCGAAGCACAGTTCGAGGAGGTCGTGCGGCGGGGGCTGAAAAACAGCCCCATCCGGCAAGTGCTCCTGGAGCGGAGCGTCGCGGGCTGGAAAGAGATCGAGTTCGAAGTGGTCCGCGACGGGGCCGACCACGTCGTCGTCGTGTGCGGCATGGAAAACATCGATCCCATCGGCATTCACACGGGCGACAGCATTGTGGTGGTGCCCACGCAGACGCTCACGGAGGAGCAGTATCAACTTCTCAAGCGCGCGGCGGCGGACATTATCCGCGCCTTGGGCATCGAGGGCGGGTGCAACGTTCAGTTCGCCCTGGAGCCGGGCACGCTGAACTACTACGTCATCGAGGTCAACCCGCGGGTGAGCCGCTCCAGCGCCTTGGCCAGCAAGGCTTCGGGGTATCCCATCGCGCGGGTGGCGGCGAAAATCGCGGTCGGATACACCTTGGCGGAGCTGGGCGCGGATCAGGAGCCGTTCATCGACCACGTGGCGCTGAAAATCCCGCGCTGGCCGTTCGACAAGTTCGTCGGCGGCGACCGGGTGCTGGGGACGCAGATGAAGGCCACCGGCGAAGTGATGGCGCTGGAGCAGTCGCTGGAGGCGGCGCTGATGAAGGCGGTGCGGTCGCTGGAGATCGGCGCCTACGGCCTGCGGCTGCCGGGCATGGCGGAGTGGTCGGACCAGGAAGTGCGGCGGCGGCTGAAGGAGGCCGACGACGAGCGGTTGTTCGTGGTGGCGGAAGCGCTGCGGCGAGGCGTGCCGGTCGAAGAGGTCGCGGCCGCCACGGGCATCGACCGCTTTTTCATCGAGAAAATCGCGGGCATCGTGGCGGTGGAGCGCCGGCTGGCGCAGCTGCCGGGCGGCGCGGGCGCCACCAGCTGCTGGACCCGCGAAGCGTGGGAGCTGGTGGCGCAGGCCAAACGGCTGGGCATCGCGGACCGGGAGATCGGCTGGCTCACCGACGTGCCGCAGCTGGAAATTCGGGCGGGCCGCAAGGCGCGCGCCATCGTGCCGCACTTCCGTACAGTGCGCACCTACGCGACGGGCGGCCGCGCGGCGCCGTACCTGTATTCGACGTACGCGGGCGTCGAGGCCAAGGAGGAGAAGTCGACCGCGGCCGAAGGCTCCGGCGGGCTCGGCGGCGGCAACGACGTCCACGGCGTCCACGGTGTCAGCGGTGTCTACGGCGTATGCGGCGTCCACGGCCTTAACGGCTGGGCCGAGGGCGCAGCTGGGGTTCAGGCCAGCGCTGGCCCTTGCGCAGCGCCTCCTGAAGCAGCGTCGCCTAAGGCGGCGCCGCGGAAAGTGCTAGTGCTGGGCTCCGGGCCGATCCGCATCGGGCAGGGCATCGAGTTCGACTACTGTTCCGTGCATGCGGTGAAGGCGCTGCAGGCGGCGGGCTACGAGGCCATCATTATCAACAACAATCCCGAAACGGTCAGCACCGATTTCGACACGGCCGACGCGCTGTACTTCGAGCCGCTGGCGCTGGAAGACGTGCTCAACGTCATCGATCGGGAGCAGCCGCTGGGCGTCATCGTGCAGTTCGGCGGGCAGACGGCCATCAATTTGGCCAAGCCCCTGGCGGAGGCGGGCGTGCAGGTGCTGGGCACGCCGGTGGACGCCATCGACTGCGCGGAGGATCGGGAGCGGTTCGGCGCGTTGTTGCGGGAGCTGGGCATTCCCCAGGCGGAAGGCCGCGCGGCGGCGTCGGTGCAAGAAGCCGTGGGCGTGGCGCTGAAGCTGGGCTTCCCCCTTGTGGTGCGGCCGTCGTACGTGCTGGGCGGCCGGGCCATGGAGATCGTCCACGACGAGCAGGAGCTGCTCGAGTACATGACGTACGCGGTGCGGGTGTCGCCGGACCACCCCGTGCTCCTGGATCGGTACTTGCCCGGCAAGGAGTTGGACGTGGACGCGGTGGCCGACGGCGAGCGGGTGTTCATTCCGGGCATTCTCGAGCACGTGGAGCGGGCCGGCGTCCACTCGGGCGACAGCACGGCGGTGTTCCCGCCGCTGAGCTTGACCGCGGAGCAGGTGGAGCAGGTCGTCGACTACGCCCGCCGCATCGCGCTGGCCCTGGGCGTTAAAGGAGTTCTCAACGTCCAGTTCGTCCTGCACCAGGGGCGGCTGTACGTGCTGGAGGTCAATCCCCGGGCCAGCCGCACGCTGCCGCTGCTGAGCAAGGTGACGGGCGTGCCGCTGGTGGCGCTGGGCACGCGCGTCATGCTGGGCGAGACGCTGGCGCAGCTGGGCTGCGGCGACGGCTTGCTGCCCCCGCCGCCCTTCACGGCCGTCAAGGCGCCGGTCTTTTCGTTCGAGAAGCTGGGCGGCGTGGACGTGTTCTTGAGCCCGGAAATGAAGTCGACGGGCGAGGTGCTGGGCATCGACCAGGACCCGGCGCACGCCATATACAAGGCGCTGGTGGGGGCCGGCGCCGTCATCCCGACGCAGGGCGCCGTCCTGATCACGCTGGCCGACAAAGACAAGGCGGAAGGAGCGGTCATCGCCGCGGGCTTCGCGGAGGCGGGATTTACGCTCTTCGCCACCCCGGGCACGGCGGCGTACCTGCGGGCGCACGGCCTGCCGGTGGCCGAAGTGCACAAGATCGGCGAAGGCAAGCCGGACGTCGTGGATCTCATCCAATCCGGGGCGGTGGACTTGCTCATCAACACGCCCACCCGGGGCCGGATCCCGGCCAGCAACGGGTTCCGCCTGCGGCGGGCTGCCGTCGAGTTCAAGGTGCCGTGCCTGACGTCGCTGGACACGGCGCGAGCGGTGCTGGAGGCAATCCGGGCGCTGAAGACGGGGCGGCCGGTGAGCGTGGTGTCCCTGAACGAGTGCCTGGCGCAGGTACGGCTAAAAGCGGGTGCAAAGACCGGCGCGTGAAACGGGCAACCGGCTCCGGCGTGCCGCGGCGGCTCGCTAAAGGGAAGAGCGGCGGAGCAGACGAGGGCGCGGGGTGCGGGAGCGGGGACGGGGCCGAGTGCGGGAGCGAAAGCGGCAGCTTGGCAAGGCGGTAGGCGCAGCCCCGAGGGCTGCCCGCCGCTCTTTACGCGTCGTGCGGCAGCGAGAGGACCAGCGGACGCGGCAGCAGCGGGTGTTGCGCGACGTGGAAGCGGGCCTGGAACACTTCCTCCAGGAGCTCACGCCGGAGCACTTCCGCGGGCGAGCCGTGGGCGCGGACGCGCCCGCCGCTCATCAGGACCACGTCATCGGCGTACAGCGAGGCCAGGTTCATGTCGTGCAGCACCGCCAGCACCGTGCCGCCGGCGCGGGCAACATCGCGGGCCAGGCGCATGACCAGATGCTGGTGCCGCGGGTCAAGGCTGGCCGTCGGCTCGTCCAGGAAGACCAGTGGCGTTTCTTGTGCCAGGACACGGGCCAGCGTCACGCGGGCCTGCTCACCGCCCGACAGCGTCGGATACAGCCGCTCCCGCAGATGCGCCGACTCGGTCGCCTGCATGCTCTCCCGGATGACCGTCTCGTGATTCCTCGCCGCCGGCTGCTGTCGCCCGCCGGCGCCCCGCCGTCCCCGGTGTGGATAGCGGCCCATCGCCACCACTTCTTCCGCCGTAAACGGCAGCGACAGCACGGCGTCCTGCGGCATCACGGCCCGCAGGAGCGCCAGCTCCCGCTTGCCGTACGACCGCAGGGGCCGCCCCAGCAGCGTCAGCTCTCCCGCCGTCGGCCGCACGTCTCCCGCCAGCACCTTCAGCAAGGTGGACTTGCCCGCCCCGTTGGGGCCGATGAGCGCGTGCACCGAGCCCGCTCGCAAGTCCAGGCTTACGTCATCCAGCAGCAGCTTATCCCCGACGCGGTACGACACGTGGCGGGCGCTCAAGACTACGAGCGATCGGGCCGGCGCGTCAAGGCTGGCGGGCTCGAGGGCGCCGCCGGCGCTGCGGCTTTCCGTTGCCGCCGTTTCCGCCGCGTTCCCATTTGCCACGTCAGACCCACCGTCCTTTCGCCTGAGCCTGCCGCAGCAGCACGAAAAACAGCGGCCCGCCCACCAGCGTCGTCAGCACGCCCACCGGGAGTTCGGACGGTGCGATGAGGGTGCGGGCGAATAGGTCCGCCACACAGACCATGAACGCGCCGCCCAAGGCGCTGGCCGGCAAGAGGTGCCGGTGGTCGGGGCCGATGAGCAGGCGCAGGGCGTGAGGCACCACCAGACCGACGAACGCGATGACGCCGGCGAACGCGACGGACGCGCCCGTCACCAGGGACGTCAGCACGATGGCCTGCAGGCGCAGCCGGTGCGCGTCCACGCCTAGGTACTCGGCGTCGGAGTCGCCCAGCGACAAGACGTTCAGCTGCGGCGAGAGCCGCCAGAGAAGCAGCGAGGCCACCACCGCCGCCGGCGCCGTGACGTACACGGACGGCCACGTCAGACCGCCGAAGCCGCCCATCGTCCAGAACGTCGTTTCCCCCAGCCCGGCGGTGCGGAATATGGCGGGCAGCAGCGTGATGACCGCGCCGAGGAAGACGTTGATGATGACGCCGGTGAGCACGACGGTCGCGACGTCCCGCCGGGGCGCGCGGCGGAAGAAGGAATAAAGGACAAGCGAAACGGCGAGAGCGCCCAGGAAGCCCGCAAGGGGCGCGGCCCAGGCATGGCGCTTCGCCGCGCCGGCAACGACAGCGAGCATGGAAGCCACCACGGCGCCGCTGGTGATGCCCAGCAGGCTCGGTTCGGCCAAAGGATTGCGGAAAATGCCTTGCAGCGCGACGCCGGCCACCGCCAGCGCGGAACCGACCAGCAGCGACATGAGCACGCGCGGCAGCCGGATCGTCCAAAGCACGGACTCCTGCAGCGGTGTCACGGCAATGGACGTCTCGACGCCCATCTTGCGCAGGAAAACGGCAGCTACTTGGGAGGGGGCGATGGAAACCGCCCCCCGCCCAAGGCTTACCGTACAAGCGGCGACGACGAGGATGGTGAGGGAAGTAGCGACGATGACACGCCGGGCTTTCATTGCAAGCGTTCAAGAGCCTCGACCAGCTCCAGCAACGCGTCGCCCGTGCGGGGACCCATACCGATGAAGTAGAGGTCTTCGAAGACCAAGATGTGGCCCTTCTGGCCAGCCGGGGTCAGCGCCAAGCCCGGCACGCCGTTGATGACGCCCTCGATGCTGCCCAGGACGTTAAGGCCGCGTTCGGTGACGATGACCACGTCGGGCTGCGCCGCCACGACGACCTCGGCCGTGATGGGCTGGTAACCGACCAGGCCCACCGCCTTGCCGGCGTCGATGGCGCCCGCCGCTTCAATCATCGCGTTGGAAGGCGTGCCCGCCCCGCCGCCGAACTGGAAGCGCGTGCTGCCGAGGTACAGGAACAGCACCCGCGGCTTCGGATCCAGCTGGCGGCCCCGCTCGACGGCCGCGTCGATCTTGGCCTGCACCGCCTGCGCCAGCTGTTCGCCCTTCTCCGGCACGCCCAGCAGCGCGGCCACGGTGCGGATGTTGTCGACCGGGGCGTTGATCGTACCGTCGTTGTCGATGATGATGACTTCCACGCCGGCGGCCATCACCTGCTCCAGCACTTCCTTCGGGCCGGCCGACGGGCTGGCGAGCACTTTGGTGGGCTGGAAAGCGAGGATGGCTTCAGCGTTCAGGTTGCCCTGGTAACCCAGATTGGGGAGGGAGAGAACTTCCGCGGGATAGTTGGAGCTGGCGTCCACCGCAACGACGTACTCGCCGAGACCGAGACCGAAGATGATTTCGGTGATGTCGCCGTTGAGGCTGACGATCCGCTCCTCCGCGGCGTACAGCGGAGCAGCGACCAGCAGCGACAACAAGAGCGTTAGCGGAAGCAACAGCCGCATGCGCAACGCGGAAAACTCCCTTCCTGAATTTTTTAAACTTGGCCGTACTTGGCGACGCGGGGACAAAGTACCAAACCGCCCGGTGCGATCGCACGGGACAAATGTCCCATATATACAGGGACATTCGTCATATTGCTTTTGTTTGCTTAATAATTCTCCTGAACCGGCGGCGAAAAAGCGCGCAAGACGCGCACGCGGCGCCGGCCAAGCGCGTCGTGCTTCCGGAACATGAACAGTTGCAGTTGGGTTGTGCCGGGAGTTTGCGGACAAGCCCGGGGAAAAAAGAAAGCACCCCGTGGCACCTCGAAGGCCAGCGCCCCTGCGGGCGGAGGCGGTGGGGAGCTTCCTCCGCCCGCATTTGGTGACAACGTGGACGCTGAGGGGCTTCAACGAGGCAGTCACATCACGGCGACGACGGGGGGTGACTGCATGCGGAACGAGCCTCGTCGAGTCCCTTTGCCGAATGGCCGGCGGTCCCGCCGCCTTGGGGGAAGACGGCGTTCATCCCGGTGCCTTCGGTGTGTGCAGTACGGGGTCGCTACTTACAAGTTAGCACCGGCGCAAAAGGGGAGGCAGAGACAAAGGAGCCTCTCTTGCAGGACATTCGTCCCGAATCTCCGCGGGCTGGAAGAACAGGAAAAAGGCCCATCGGCGGCGCGTGCAGGCGCTTTGTGGGCAGCGGCAGGACTGGCGCCTCGGCGGTGGAAAGTAGGCGTGTAGGCGACCGGCGGCGGCGCCACAGGAGCGAGGGCGGAGCGGGAGCCGGAGGGTCGAGGGCGGACGCGGAACAACCGGGCCGGCCCCATACAACAGGGATGGAGCTGGAGGGCAAGCGTGCTGCGGTTGTTGTTTTGGCGGCGTAAGAAGGAACCGAACCAGGCCGGAGGCGGCGGCCTGCGCCTGCTGCGCACGGCGGCGGTGCTGGACGTGGAGACGACGGGCTTGGACCCGCGGCGGGACGAAATCATTGAGCTGGCCATCGTGCTGTTTCAGTTCGACCCGGCGGGCGCCATCGTGCGGGACAGCGTTGAAGAGTACGTGGGGCTGCGGGAGCCGTCGATTCCGATTCCGCCCGAGGCGACCCGCGTGCACGGCTTGACGGACCGCGACGTAGCCGGCCGGCGCCTGGACGAAGCGCGCATTCGCGCCCTGGCCGCCCGGGCCGAGTTTATCGTCGCCCACAACGCCCGCTTCGACCGGCCGTTCGTGGAACGCCTGCTGCCGGACGTCTTTCGCGGCAAGACGTGGCTGTGCACGTGCCACGGCGTGGACTGGAAGGCGCGCGGCGCGCCGTCCAAGAGCCTGCCTGTGCTGACGAGGCATTTCGGCATCCGCCACACCGCCCACCGCGCCTTGGGCGACGCCCGGGCGACGCTGGCGCTGCTGCGCGTGCGCGACCCCGATGGCAGGACGGTGCTGGCGGAGCTGCTGGAGCGCGCCGGGCGGTTTGACGTCTCGCTGGAGCGCAACGGTGGCGCCCCGGCTCCCGCGGAGCCGTTGGAAAAGGACCTGGCGGCAAGAGTTAAGCGGAGACACCAAGGTTGAAGTGCACCGCCGACGGGATACGACAGAGAGGGCGATGGCGATGGCGCCGGACATGCGACAGGGCGAGCCGGTCACGCTGGCGGTGATCGGCGCGGGCAATCGGGGCCGGGACGTATACGCCGGGTGGGCCTTGCGGCACCCGGACGCGGCGCGCGTGGTGGCGGTGGCGGACCCCAACGAAGAGCGGCGGACGGATCTGGCGCGGCGGCACGGCCTGGCGCCGGATCAGTGCTTTGCGTCGTGGGAGGAGCTGCTGGCGCGGCCCCGGCTGGCGGACGCGGTTGTCATCGCCACGCCCGACCGGCTGCACGTGCAGCCGGCTTTGCGGGCGCTGGAACTCGGGTACGACATCTTGCTGGAGAAGCCCATCGCGCCGACCAAGGAGGAGACGTTGGCGCTGGCCGAGGCGGCGCGGCGATCCCGCGGCACTGTGACGGTGGCTCACGTCTTGCGCTACACGCCGTTTTTCCGCCGCCTGAAGCAGCTGCTGGACGAAGGCCGCATCGGCCGCCTCGTGACCATGCAATACACCGAAAACATCGCCTACTGGCATTTCGCCCACAGTTACGTGCGCGGCAACTGGCGCCGCACCGACGAGTCGAGCCCCATGATTTTGGCCAAATCGTGCCATGACCTGGACATGATGCGCTGGCTGGCCGGATCGCCGTGCGTGCAGGTGGCCTCCTTCGGCGAGCTTGTCCACTTCCGCCCGGAAAACATGCCGGAAGGCGCGCCCGAGCGCTGCAGCGACGGCTGTCCTGTGGGCGACACGTGCCCGTTCAACGCCGTGACGTTTTACGTGGACGGCCTGGCCGAGACCGACGGCTGGCCGGTGTCGGTTATCAGCGAGGACCACAGCCGCGAAGGGCGCCTGCAGGCGCTGCGCGAGGGGCCGTACGGGCGCTGCGTGTACCGGTGCGACAACGACGTGGTGGACCAGCAAGCGTCCATCTTTCGTTTCGCCAACGGCGTGACCGCGGCGTTCGTCGTGACGGGCTTCACCGAGGAGAACACGCGCACCCTCAAGCTCATGGGCACGCGGGGCGAGATTCGGGGGCACCTCGAGAAGGGCGAGCTCGAGGTGCGCACCTTCGGCCGTCCCGGCCTGCGGGACGGGCGCGTGCGCTCCGGCGCAGAGTACGAGCTCATTCGCGTGGAGACGGGACCCGGCCACGCGGGCGGCGACGACGGACTGATGCAGGCGTTCGTGGAGCGCATCCGCCGGCGCAAGGCCGGCTTGGACCCGGGCGAAGCCGTGACGTCGCTGGAAGAGTCGCTGGACAGCCATCTGATGGCGTTTGCGGCGGAGGAGTCTCGCCTGCGGGGCCAAGTGGTGGCGCTGGCCCCCGGCGCCTTTGCCCCAGCTGCCAGGAACGCGAAACAGGAGGGATCGGACGCCAACCGAGAGGGATAGCGCGCGACGTTGGTCGAACACTTGGTTGTCAAGCCGTACCAGGCGCGCACGCATCGGCACGCCCGGCGCATACGCTAACCGGCGCCGCCGGCTGCGGCGGCGCGCAGCGAACGAAGGAGGGTGACGGAAAGGCACGACAGGTGGAGGGCGAAGGAAAGTCGCGACGGGAGCGAGGGAGATGAGCGAAAAGGAGGCCGGTGCCGTTCCGTCCCTCGGGAGCGGAGCCGGTCCATGCCTCTTTGCCAGCGCCTGGCCTCGGACGTGCGACGGCCCGTCCGAGGTGACGAGGTTGGGGATCTCGGATCATCGGCGGGTGACCCACGGCTTAGACCGCGGTCGAAAGGGCGTTGACAAAGCCCGTGAGCGATCACGGAGGGAAAACAGCGCCCGAGCGGTCCATTAGGTGAGGAGGTGGTGCCCGGGCCCCCGACAGGGAGCGGGAGGGGGCTCCCGGGGACTGGGCTGACGCACCAATGTGCGGCATCGTTGGCTACGTAGGGCGTGAGCAGGCCGCGCCCATCCTGCTCGACGGCCTGCAGCGACTGGAGTACCGGGGTTACGACTCGGCCGGCGCGGCGGTTTGCGACGGCGAAAAAGTGCAAGTGCGCAAGGCCGCGGGGCGGCTGGAACGGCTGGCACGCCTGGTGGACGAGCAGCCCTTGCCCGGCGTCGTTGGCATCGGCCACACGCGCTGGGCGACGCACGGTGCGCCGTCCGACCACAACGCGCATCCGCATCTGGACTGCACGGGCCGCGTGGCGGTAGTCCACAACGGCATCATCGAGAACTACCTCGCCCTGCGGGAAGAGCTCGCGGCGCGGGGTCACGTCTTTTCCTCCGACACGGACACCGAAGTGATACCCCACCTGATTGAGGAGAATTACCGGGGCGACTTGCTGGAGGCGGTGCGGGCCAGCCTAAGGCGGCTGAAAGGTTCATGGGCGATTGCGGTGGTGCATGCCGACGAACCGGACCGGGTGGTCGTGGCTCGCAAGCACAGCCCGTTGGTGGTGGGCGTGGGTGAAGGCGCCAATTTCGCAGCCTCCGACATTCCCGCCCTGCTGCCCTACACGCGCTCGGTGTACGTGCTGGACGACGACGAGCTGGCCGTGATTACGGCCGGCGGCGTCGCCATCATGGATCTCGAGGGGCGTCCCCGCGAGAAAGCGCTGCTGCACGTGGACTGGGACGCCGCTGCCGCCGAGAAGGGCGGCTACGAGCATTTCATGCGCAAGGAAATCCACGAGCAGCCGCGGGCGGTGCGGGATACGCTGGCCGGCAAGCTGGATACGGAGCACGGCCGCATCGTGCTGCCCGGCGTCGAGCTGGAGCCCGAGTACGTGCAGGCGCTGCGCAAGATCGACGTGCTGGCCATGGGTACGGCCCGGCACGCGGGTCTTGTGGGCAAGCCGGTTTTGGAGCGGTTCGTGCGGGTGCCGGTCGAGGTGGATCTGGCGGCCGAATACCGCTACCGGGACCCGCTGGTGGACGAACACACGCTGGCGCTCGTGATCAGCCAGTCGGGCGAGACGGCCGACACGCTGGCGGCCATGCGGGAAGCGCGCGCCCGCGGCGCCCGGGTGCTGTCCATCACGAACGTAGTAGGCAGCTCCTTGGCCCGGGAATCGGATCACGTCATCTACACCGTGGCCGGCCCGGAAGTTGCGGTCGCATCCACCAAGGCGTACACGACGCAGCTGGTGGCGCTGTATCTGCTGGCCGGCTGGCTGGGGCTCCAGCGCGGCACGGTTTCGGCCGGCGAGGTGGCGGCGCTCATCGACGGGTTGTCGGCGCTGCCCGCGCAGCTGGAAGCGGTGCTGGCCATGGAGGACGCGGTGGCGGCCTTGGCCCGTCGCTTCTTGGCCACGGAGCACGTCTTTTTCCTCGGGCGGGGGCTGGACGCCGCCACGGCCATGGAAGGCGCGCTGAAGATGAAAGAGATTTCGTACATCCACGCGGAAGCCTACGCCGCGGGCGAGCTAAAGCACGGCACGCTGGCCCTCATTACGGACGGCGTGCCGGTGGTGGCGCTGGCCACGCAGCGCTCGCTCTTGGATAAGATGCTGAGCAACATCAAGGAGGTCAAGGCGCGGGGCGCGTGGGTGCTGGCCGTTGCGGCGCCCGAGGCCGAGGACGTGGCCCGGGTCGCGGACGAGACGCTGTATTTGCCGGCGGCTCCCGACTTGCTCATGCCCGTGCTGTCGGTGGTGCCGCTGCAGCTGCTGGCCTACCACGTGGCCCGCTTGCTCGGGCGCGACGTGGATAAGCCGCGCAATCTGGCCAAGAGCGTGACGGTGGAATAGGACGGCCGGTCCGGTGTGCCGCATGGCGCGCGGCGGCCGAGGCGCGCGGGGGTCCCGCCGGACGGCGGGGCCCCTTTCGCGCGGCGCGGACTCGGCGCCGGCGGCGTTTACAACGGGCTGAGGGTCGTTTTATGATAGTAGCAATCTTTTCCTAGGACGCACGGCGGGCGACTTTTCCGGCCACGCCGGCGCTGGACCATCCCGGCAAAGCTAGGGGGAACGTTGCGTGTTGGGCGAGATGACGCAGCTGCGCATTCCGGGGCCGACGCCGGTGCCGCCGCGCGTGGCCCGGGCGGCGGCCAAGCCCATCATCAATCATCGCGGCGCGGAGTTTCGGCGACTGCATGCGCGCGTGATCGACGGCCTGCGGCGGGTGTTCGCCACGTCGGGCCACGTAGCGCTGCTGACCGGCTCGGGCACGGCGGCCATGGAGGCGGCCGTAGCCAACTTCGTGAATCCGGGGGATCCGGTGGTCGTCCTGGTCGGCGGCGTCTTCGGGCAGCGCTGGACGAAAATCGCCCAGGCGTACGGCGCCGAGGTCATCGAGTACCGCTACGACTGGCGCGAGGGGGCGGACCCCGCGCGCGTAGCGAAACTCCTGCGGGAGCGGCGGGACGTGACGGCCGTCTTCGCCACCCACAACGAATCGTCGACGGGCGTCCTCAACGACGTGGAGGCTCTCTCGCGGGCGCGGCGCGAGGCGGGGCGAGGCGACGTGCTGCTCATCGTCGACAGCGTCAGCGGCTTGGGCGGCGCGCCGCTGTACATGGACGCGTGGGACGTCGACGTGGTCGTGACGGGTTCGCAAAAGTGCTTGATGGTGCCGCCCGGCCTGTCGTTCGTCGCCTGGGGGCCGCGAGCCGACGCGCGGCTGGAAGAGACGCGCAACGTGCGCTTCTATTTCGACCTGCGAGAGTACAAAGCGGCCGGGGAGCGGGGCGAGACGCCCTTTACGCCCGCAGTGTCGCTGGTCGCGGCGCTGGCCGAAGGCATCGCCATGCTGGAGGAGGAAGGGTTGGAGGCGTCGTTCGCCCGGCATCGCTTGCTGCGGGATATGGTGCGGGCGGCCATGACGGCGCTGGGGCTGCAGCTTTTCACCGCCGACCGGTGGGCGTCGCCGACCGTGACCGCGGTGCTGGCGCCCGAAGGCTTAGACGTGGGCGTCTTCCGCCGCACGGTCAAGGATCGGTTTGGCGTCGAGCTGGCCGGGGGCCAGGGCGAGCTGAAAGACCGGCTGTTCCGGATCGGCCACATGGGGTATGCGGGGCCGCTGGACATGATCGCCGCCGTGGCGGCCGTCGAGCAAGGCTTGCACGCGCTGGGCTTCCCGGTTCGCTTGGGAGCCGGGGTCGCGGCCGCACAGGAGGTTTGGGCGGCGTGGCATTGAAGGTGCTGGTGACCGACCCGCTGTCGGAGGAAGGGTTGGCGGTCTTGCGCGCGGCGGACGGCGTCGTCGTCGAGGTGCGGACGGGCTTGTCTGAGGCGGAGCTGGTCGACGTCATCGGGGACTACGACGGCCTCATCGTCCGCAGCGGGACCCGGGTCACGGCTCGCGTCATCGAGGCGGGCCGGCGGCTGAAGGTCATCGGCCGCGCCGGCGTCGGCGTGGACAACATCGACGTAGACGCGGCGACACGGCGGGGCGTGCTCGTCATCAACGCGCCCGAGGGCAACACGGTGGCGACGGCCGAGCACGCCATCGCCCTGATGCTGGCCCTGGCGCGCTGGATACCGGCGGCCCACGCGTCCGTGGTGCGGGATCGCCGCTGGGAGAGGCAGCGCTTCATCGGCGTCCAGATCCACGGCAAAGTGCTGGGCGTCGTCGGCCTCGGGCGCGTCGGCAGCCAGGTGGCCCGCCGCGCCCAGGCGCTGGGCATGACCGTCATCGCCTACGACCCGTACATGTCCGCCGAGCGCGCCCGGGAGCTGGGCGTGGAGCTGACCGGCCTGGACGACTTGTGCCGCCGCGCGGACTTTATCACGGTGCACACGCCGCTCACCCCCGCGACCCGCGGCCTCATCGGCCCCCGGCAGTTCGCGCTCATGAAAGACGGCGTGCGCATCATCAACTGCGCCCGGGGCGGGATCATCGACGAGCAGGCGTTGTACGAGGCGCTGCAGAGCGGCAAGGTGGCCGGCGCCGCGCTGGACGTGTTCGAGCAAGAGCCGCCGTGGGGCAGCCCCCTGCTGGAGTCGGACAAGGTCATCGTGACGCCGCATCTCGGGGCGTCCACGGTGGAGTCCCAGGTCAACGTGGCGGTGGAAGTGGCGGCCGAAGTGCTGCGGGCGCTGCGGGGCGAGCTGGTGCGCCACCCGGTCAACTTGCCGGTGCTTTCGCCCGAACTGATGGACAAGCTGTGGCCGTACGTGGACGTGGCCGAGCGGCTGGGGCGCCTGTTCAGCCAGCTCGCGGGCGGCCCGCTGGAGCGCGTCGAGGTGGTATACCAGGGCCAGTTGTCGCAGTATGAGTGCGCGCCGCTGACGCGGGCCGTGCTGAAGGGCATGCTGGACACTATCCTGCAGGAGTCCGTCAACTACGTGAACGCGTGGCTGGTGGCGCGGGAGCGGGGCATCCACGTAGCCGAGACGCGGCACGCCGACGAGACGGATTTCCAAAGCTTAATTACCGTGCGGGGCTGGACGGCCGCCGGCCGGCAGCGCTCGGTGGCGGGCACGCTGACGGGTCCGGGCCGCCCCACGCTGGTCGAGATAGACGGGTACCGGGTGAACGTCGATACGCCGGGGCTGATGCTGGTGGCGCGCAACGTGGACCGGCCGGGGATGATTGGTCGCGTCGGCACCATCCTGGGCGAGGCGGGGATCAACATCGCCTTCATGCAGGTGGGCCGCCAAGCCGTGGGCAGCCACGCGGTCATGCTGCTCGGCGTGGACGATCCGATTCCACCGACCGTGCTGGAGCGGCTCCGGCAGGTCGAAGACTTGTGGGATACGCGTCTTGTTTCCTGGTAGGCAGGGGAAAGAAAGGGTGTCGAAAAAAGCGTTTCGGGACGAAAGTGGGCCGGGAAGCGTTCCCGGCCCGTTGGTTTTCGTGTCGCGGTCAGCGCGCCGGCCATCGCGGCGCCCGCGCGAGCCGGGAAACAGCCGCGCGTTACGCCTTTTTCTGCTGCTCCCAACGCTCCCGGGCCTCGCGAATCACTTTCCGCGCGAACTCCGCGTTGTCCCAGCCGCCCACCTTCGTCTTCTTGTGCTCCAGGTCTTTGTACACCTGGAAGAAGTGGGTAATTTCCCGCAGCAAGTGCTCCGGCACGTCGTCCAGGTCCGACGCCCAGCTCCACTGCGGATCGCCGACGGGGACGGCCAAAATCTTATCGTCCGGGCCTTTTTCGTCCCACATGTGGAACACGCCGATCGGTTTGGCCCGGATGAGACAGCCGGGGAACGTGGCCTCGCCGACCAGCACCAGCGCGTCCAGCGGGTCGCCGTCTTCCGCCAGCGTTTCCGGGATGAAGCCGTAGTCGGCCGGATAGTGCACGGCGGAGAAAAGCATGCGGTCCAGCACGATGCGGCCGGTCTCCGGGTCGTACTCGTACTTGTTCCGGCTGCCGCGCGGAATTTCCACCATCACAAGGATCGTATCCACATCCATGCGAACCACCTGTTCCTCCTGCGTATTCGCCAACCCCCGGCTTCCGCACGGCGGCGGCCGCGGCCGCCTTCCGCGAAACCGCCGGGGAAAAAGACGGGGTATGATTAGCCGCTATGTCGCCCATTTCCTTCCCGGCCGGCGGAAATGTTCGGCTTCCAGGCGGCAACGGTCGCGGCGGGCCGTGCAAGAGTAGGTTGTCACAAATTTCGACATGTCATTTGGAAAATCAAGCCCATTATTCTTGTCGCACCAGGGTTCATTTGCTACTATTAAGCCGTAGTACGGCGAAAGGGTGGGGACTTCGCGCCCATGGATCCGAAAAAGCGCAAGGTCACGGCGGCCCTCGTCCTCGTCGGCGCCGTGCTGGTCTACCTGATTTTCACCGCAGCCTCCAATACTACAATGTATTATCTGACCGTCGCCGAAGCGCTGGAGCGGCAAGACGACTTGCGCGGGCGGTTCGTGCGGATTGCCGGATCCGTTCCGGGCGAGACGATCCGCTGGAACGCGAGCGATTTCGTTCTCACTTTCGACGTGGCGCAGGGCGACAGCCGGGTGACGGCCGTCTATCGCGGCGTGCGTCCCGACAACCTCGTTGACGGCGCGAACGTGGTGCTCGAGGGCATGTTCGGCGCCGACGGCGTGTTCACGGTCGACCGCCTGCTGGTGCAGTGCGTGTCCAAGTACGAGGCGGCGGACACGTACAACAAGAACGGCTCCTACGAGTACGTCGAGATCGACGGCGTGCTCTACGAGGCCCATCCGTCGAGCGGCAGGGTGCGCTAATTGCGAATCGAAGTTCGTGACGTCACCCGGCGCGTCGACGGCCGGCGGCTTCTCGACCGTATCCGCCTGACGCTGGAACCTGGACGCCTCTTGCTGCTGTGCGGCCCAAACGGGGCGGGCAAGAGCACCTTATTGAAAGTCATCGCGGGGCTGGTGCCGCCCACGTCCGGCGAGGTGCTGTTTGACGGCGTGCCCGCCGCCAAGGCGGGGCCGGCACTGCGCGCCCGCATCGGGGTGCTGCTGCACGAAAGCGTCTTGTACGACGAGCTGACGGTGCTGGAAAACTTGATCTTCGCCGGTCGGCTGTACGGCGTTCGCAACGCAGTTCGGGCGGCCGAGGCGATGGTGGAGCGGTTAGGTCTGCGCCTGGTGGCCCGCGAGCCGGCCGGGCGCTTGTCGCGCGGCATGCGGCAGCGCCTGTCCCTCGGACGTGCCCTAATTCACCGCCCGTCCTTGCTCTTGCTGGACGAGCCGTACAGCGGTCTGGACGTGCGCTGGGCCGACGAGTTGACGAACATGTTGAAGGAACTGCGAAGCGAGGGCCGCTCGGTGGTGCTGGTCGCGCATGAATGGAGAACGGCGTGGCCGACGGCCGACGACGTGGCCGTCATCGTGCGCGGGCGGCTGGCCATGTTCCGGGCGGTGGCCGGATACGGCCCAGAGCAGTTCGACGAGGATTACCGCCGGCTGGTGATTCCGTCCGGCGCAAAGGAAACCGTGGCGTGAGCATGGGCCGAGTGCTGCTGGCGATCGTTTGGAAAGACTTGCGGGTCGAGTGGCGCACGGGCGAGCTGCTGCTGACGCCGGTGCTGCTGGCGCTGCTGCTGATGTTGGTGTTCGTCTTCGCGCTGCCGCCGGCGGCCATGCGGGTGGAGGGCGTCTTTACGGCCAGCCTGTGGGTGACGCTGTTTTTCGCCGGCACCGTCGGGGTGTCGCGGGGGTTTGCCAGGGAACGGGGGGATGGGCGCCTGGCGGGGCTGCTTTTGGCGCCGGTGGATCGCAGCGCGGTGTTTTTGGCCAAGGCGCTGGTGACGCTGCTGTTTCTGAGCGCGGTGGCTGTCGTCTTGATGCCGGTGTTTTTCGGCCTCTTCGGCCAGACGCTGGCGGCGCCGCTGTGGCAATGGATCGTGACGAGCGCGCTGGTCATCGCCGCGTACAGCGCCGTGGGGACGCTGCTGGCCGCGCTGGCCGCGCAGCTGCGCTCCGGGGAAGTGCTGTTTCCGGTGCTCTTGTTTCCGCTGCTGGTGCCCATCGTGCTGGCGGCGGTCCACCTGAGCGACGCGCTGCTCCTGGAAGGCAGCTGGGCCGGTCAGGCGGCGTGGCTCCGGATGCTGGTGCTTTACAACGTCTTGTTCTGGGGCGTGCCATATTTCTTGTTTGAGTACGTTGTGGAGGTATGACATTGGCCGCGAAAGCACTGACCCAATCGCCGGCGCAGCGGCTGGGCACGCTGCAGCGGGTGCTGGGGTGGCTGGCGTTGCCCGCCGTCGTGTTTGCGCTGTACATGGCCCTTGTCTGGGCGCCCGAGGAGCGGACGCTGGGGATCGTCCAGCGCATTTTCTACTTCCACGTCGGGTCGGCGTGGAACGCGTACTTGGCGTTTTTCATCGTGTTCGTCACGAGCATCGCCTACCTGGTCCGGCGCCGCGAGGCGTTGGACGCGATGGCCGTCTCGGCCGCGGAGGTCGGCATCATGTTCACGGTGCTGACGCTGGTGACGGGCTCGTTCTGGGCGCGGGCCGTATGGAACGTGTGGTGGACGTGGGAGCCGCGCCTGACGACGACCGTCATTTTGTTGTTTATGTACATTGCGTACTTGCTCATTCGGGCGGCCACCGAAGGCGTTGACAAGCGGGGCCGGCTGGCGTCCATCTTCGGTATCGTGGCCTTCGCCAACGTGCCGCTGGTTCATTTCTCGGCCACGTGGTGGCGGGGCATGCATCCGACGGTGATTCAGCTGGACGGCCCGACGCCGCGGCTGGAGATGGATTCGCGCATGGTCGTGGCCATGCTGGTGGCGCTGGCGGCGCTGACGCTGGTGAACGCCTACTTGTTCGTGCACCGGTTGCGGCTGGAGCACATGACCCGTGAGGTCAACGCCCTGAAGGAGAAGGCGCGGCTGGAGGTGGACAACTGACGTGAGCAGCGGCACGCTGTTCTTGTTCTTCGGGTATTCGGCCGTGTGGATCGTGCTGGCGCTGTACCTGTGGTCGCTGGGTGCCCGGCAGAAGCGGCTCGCCGATGACATCGCCTGGTTGTCGGACGTACTGGAGGAGAAGCGGAAGGCCTGAGGTGAGCCGGCATGGCTGAACAGGTGACCTTGCCGCTCGCGTTCGCGGCGGGGCTGGTCTCCTTCGTGTCGCCGTGCGTGCTGCCGCTCGTCCCGGCCTACGTCACGTATTTGACGGGTTCGAGCCTGGAGGCCGCCGTGAGCGGCGAACAGCGCCGGTTGCTGCTCCTGAATGGGCTCTTCTTCGTGCTGGGTTTTACGATCGTGTTCGTGCTGATGGGGATGGGCGCCAGCGCGGTGGGCCGGCTCCTGACGGAGCACATGGGGATCGTCCGCCGCATCGGCGGCGTCATCGTCATCTTGTTCGGGTTGTACATGATGGGCCTCTTGCAGCTGCTGGTGCTGGATCGAGAACGCCGCCTTCAGGCGCCGGTGCGTTCGCCGGGGCCGCTGAACTCGCTGCTGCTGGGCGCCACGTTCTCAGCGGGTTGGACGCCGTGCATCGGCCCGGTACTGGCCAGCGTGCTGGTGCTGGCCGGAACGACGGCCACGGCCGGGCAGGGCGCGCTGTTGCTGTTCAGCTACGCCGCGGGCATGGCCGTGCCGTTTCTGCTGCTGACCGTGTCGCTGCACCGGATGCAGGCGGTGTTGAAGAAGCTGCTGCCTTACACGGAGCGCATCCGGACGGTCGCGGGCGCCTTGCTGGTCGTGCTCGGCATCATGTTGTACACGAACACGTTCGTGCTGCTCAACAGCTATTTCGACTGGGGGTTCTAGACGATGGCGCGGCGCGGAGCGACGTGGGTGGCGTCGATCTTGTTCTTCGTCGCGCTAGGCGTCTGGGGCTACGTGACGGTGCAAGATACGGTGTCCGAGGGGCTGCGCATGGGTGAGCCCGCGCCGGACGCCACCTTGATGGATTTGGAAGGCAATTTGGTGCGGCTGTCCGACTTTCGCGGCAAGCCGCTGATTTTGCGTTTCTCGAGCCGCACGTGTTCATATTGCTATGACGACTTCGGCTACCTCGAGGAGTTGCAGCGGCAGTACGGCGACGCGCTGCAGGTCGTCGCCGTCGAGTTCGGCGCGCCGCTCAGCCTTGTGCGGGACGCCGTGCGCGGGCGCAACCGGAGCTATCCGGTGCTGGTCGACTTCCGCAACGAGGCGGTGGAGGCATACCGGCCCGCCGGGCTGCCGCAAAATTACTTCATTAACGCGCAGGGGCGCCTGTTGAGCCGGGTCATGGGCGAGCTGTCGGAGCTGGACTTCCGCGCGCACGTGGCCCAGATCTTGCGCGAGGACGGGCAGGCCTTCGCCAGCCTGGAAGACGAGGTGCGGGCCATCGCCGAACAGGTGCGCTGCCAGGAGTGCCAGGGCTTGTCGGTGTGGCAGTCGCAAGCGCCGTCGGCGTGGCAGATGCGGGAAGAGATCGCGGAGCTGCTGGCGGCGGGCTACACGCGCGACGAAGTCATCGAAGAGCTGGTCAACCAGTACGGCGTATGGATTCTGATGGCGCCGCCGGCGGAAGGGCGTTTCCTCTGGGTCTACTTGACGCCGTTTCTCGTCATCGGCCTCGGCGGCGTGGTGGTGTACGTCGTGTTCAGCCGCCGCAGGCAGGCGCCGCCCGCAGGCGAGGACGGCCGAGCCGAGGCCATCGACCCGGACGTGGAAGCCCGCGTGCGGGAGCGGCTGCGCGAGTACTTGTGAGGCCGTGGGCTGGTGCCGTCGGATTTGGCGTTTGACGGAGGGCGTTGACTTTGCACATGGCTTTACTGGGACAAGGGCTGCTCGTCACGGCGTTCGTGCTGGCGCTGGCTGGCGTCGGGGTTTCGGTTTGGGCGACGCGATCCGGTGCGACGGCGGCCGCCCGCTGGACGAGCCGGATTACGTGGGCCGTATTCGGCTGCGTCAGCGCCGCGTCGGCGGTCTTGCTCTACGCGCTGCTGAGCGACGACTTCAGCTTCCGCTACGTGTTCGCGCACTCGTACCGGCTGCAGCCGACGGCGTTTAAGGTCGCCGCCCTGTGGTCGGGGCAGGAAGGTTCGCTGCTGTTCTGGACGTGGCTGCAGACGCTGTACGCGTCGCTGCTGGCCTATCGATCCCGCGAGCGCCTCGGCAACGTGTTGCCGCCGGCCCTTGGCATTCTGATGGGCGTTACAGCGTTTTTCGCGGGACTGACCGCGTTCGTGGCCACGCCGTTCGAACGAATGGCGGTCGCGCCGGCCGACGGCCGCGGGCTGAACCCGCTGCTGCAGAGCTTCTGGATGATTTCCCACCCCGTCGCACTCTACATGGGCTTCGTCGGCTTCTCGGTGCCCTTCGCCGTGGCCATGGCCTCGCTCATCGTCCGTCGCACTGGTCACGAGTGGATCAAGCAGACCCGGCGCTGGACCATGATCGCCTGGCTCAGCCTGAGCGTGGGCATGGTGCTCGGTTCCCGCTGGGCGTACGAAGAACTGGGCTGGGGCGGCTACTGGGCCTGGGATCCGGTGGAGAACGCGTCGCTGATGCCGTGGCTGACGGCGACGGCCTTTCTCCACTCGGTCATGGTTCAGGAGCGCCGCGGCATGCTGAAAAAGTGGAACGTGGCCCTGGTGGCGCTGACGTTTTTCCTCGCGGTGTTCGGCACCTTCATTACGCGCAGCGGCATCCTCGCGTCGGTACACACCTTCGTAGAGTCCGACATCGGGCCGCTGTTCCTGGGCTTCTTGGGCCTCATCGCGGCGTTCAGCCTTTACGTGATTGCCGGCCGGCGCGAGTTGTTGAAAGACGAAAAGTACGTGGAATCGTACGCCTCGCGTGAGTTCGGCTTCGTGCTGAACAACCTGATTTTCGTGGGCTTGGCCTTCGCCGTCTTCTGGGGCACGGTCTTTCCGCTGGTGTCCCGCTTCTTCGGCGTCGAAGTGACTGTGGCCGCGCCGTATTTCAACCGCATCACCGCGCCGCTGTTTCTGGTCCTCATCATCCTGATGGGCGTCGTGCCGCTGCTGGGCTGGCGGGCGAGCAACTGGAAGGCCGTCGGCTCCCAGGTCATGGTGCCCGTGGGTTTGGCTATCGCGGCTTGCCTTGTGCTGTACGCCGGCGGCATCCGCGAACTGGGTTTCCTGCTGGCGGTGGCGGGCGCGGTCATCGTCGTGGCGTCGGTCGGCGTCGACGTCACCCAGGCGCTCGCGGCGCGGCTCAAGTTTACCGATGATCCGCCGCTGCTGGCCTTGCCGCGGCTTCTCGCCCGCAACCCGCGCCGTTACGGCGGCTACATCGTGCACATCGGCATCGTCATTATCGCCGTCGGCATCGCGGGCTACAGCCATTATCACCAGGAGGCGCTGCGCGGCCTGGAAGTGGGCCAGAGCGCCAGCGTCGGGCCGTACACCGTGACCTTTGAAGGCTTGGAGGAAGGCGTCGAGCGCGGCGTGCCGTTTACGGCGGCGCGCCTGCTGGTGCAGCGAGACGGCCGGGCCATCGGCTACCTGACGCCAAAGCGGCTGTATTATCCCGGCTGGGTCGAGATGCAGGGTCCCAGCACGGAGGTGGCCATTTACTCCACGCCGGCGGGCGACTTGTATGTGGTGTTGGCGGGCTGGGACGAGTTCGGCACGGTGGTAGGTTTCCAGCTCTTCTGGAATCCGATGATGAGCTGGCTTTGGGTCGGCGGTCTCGTGCTGATGGCGGGCACTTTGTTTGCCCTCTGGCCGCGGCCGGAGCGGGCGCCGGCGCCGGCGGAGCGAGTATTCGAGGCGCTGCGCGAGCTGGAGTACGACCGGGCGCTGGGCCGCATCCCGGAGGCCGAATACGCCCGGCTGCGCGCCGCGTTGCTGCAGCAGGCGGCCCAGCTGTCCGACGCGGAACGCGCGGCGCGGGCCGCGCTGGAGCGGGAGCTGGCGGCGGAGATGTCAGCGCGCGGGGAGGCGTCCCGATGAACGTCCGGCGGTGGGGTCTCCGGCGCCGAGCGCTCGCGCTGGCGCTGACGGCCGCGGCGCTGTGGCTAGCCGGCTCCGGCGTAAGAGCGCAGGCGCCGGACGAGGCGCCTGACGTGGAAGTGCTCTGGGAGCTCATGGTGCTGAGCCGGGGCCCCGAAGGCGTGCAAGTGGCCCATCTCGTCCATCTGGCCAACCCGGGCCCGCGCCCCGCCAGCGCGGTGCCCCTCGCGGTGCCGGAAGGCGTGCGCTGGCTCAACGTTCCGGCAGGGCTGATCACCGAAGGCAGCCGCGCCGTGGACCCGCAGCCGCTGGACGTGGGGGAGGAGCGGCGCTACTTGGTCTTCTACGAGATCCCCTGGCAGCGGCTGCCGATGGCGGTGCGGCGGGCCATCTTGTACCCGACGCGCGAGCTGCACATCTGGGTGCGCGCCGGCGAGCTCATCGTACGCGGCGTCAACTTGCTGGCGGGCGACCGCGCGGACTTCGAAGGCGTGCCGGTCGATACTTACTCCATGGTGGACCTGCAGCCTCATCCGGCATGGCAGATCGTCCTGGACAGCCCGGCGTCGGCGGCGAGCCGCTTGCCCAATCTGTCGCCGGTGGGGCATCGGGGCGATCCGCTGGAGTTTTTGCGGGCGCATCCGCTGCCGAAAGTGATGCTGGCTTTGTTCGCGATGGCGGGGATTGTGACGGTGGTGCGGCGCGCCCGGCCCGGGACGGCGAGCGGCGCGCCACATCTGGGTGGCGCCGGCGGCGAGCGGTCCGCTGGGCGCAAGGCGCAGATCGAAAAGCTGAAAGATGAAATCGTTCGCGTCGACGTGGCGTTCCGCAACGGCGAGCTGGACGCGGCGACGTACGCGGAGCGGCGCGCCGAGCTCAAGGCGTTGTTGCTGGCGCTTCTGGCCGCCGAGGAAGCGCCGGGGGCGTCGGAGGGAGACGAGCCGTGAGACGGATTGGGCGGTTCTTGCCCCTCATCGTCTTGCTGGCCTTCGTGGGCGGGGCCATTGTGTATTCCGAAAGCCTGAAGACGCGAGTGCAGATCGGCAAAGCCGCCCCCGCCTTCGAGCTGCCGACCCTGGACGGAGGAACCGTCCGCCTGTCGGATTTTCGCGGCAAGCCGGTGTACATCAACTTTTGGGCCGCGTGGTGCGAGCCCTGTGTCGAGGAGCTGCCGGCCCACGACGAGTTTTACCGCCGCTATCGCGACCGCATCGCGTACCTGGCTGTCAACGAGCGCGAGACCACGGCCCGCATCGAGCGCCATCTGCGGGAAATCGAAGAGAAGGGCCTGACGATGACGATGCCGATCCTGCTGGACCGGCAGGGACGGGTAGGCGAAGCCTACCGGCTGGGCGGCATGCCCGAGACGTGGCTCGTCGATCCCGACGGCATCGCCCGCTACCAGTGGATCGGCGTTTCTACCTTCGAGCAGCTGCAGGCCGGCTATTTCCTGGCTACCGGCCAAAACATCGACGCCGTGGACGGCGGGCCGTTCTATGCAGGCGGCGCGCGGGCCGTGCTGGCCGTGCCGGGTGACGAGGGCCTGGCCTACGTGTACGTGGGCGGCACGGGGGGCTTGGCGCGCTACGACGTGCGCAGCGGCGGCGCCGCCCTGTCCGATTACGCCTGGGAGTCCCGGGAAGGCGAGACGGTGCTGGCGCTGGCGCGCCGCGGCGGCCCGGCCGGAGCGGCGAAGGCGGACTTTTTCGTCATCACCGACGCCGGCTGGAACGGGCTACCTGCGGCGCCTACGTCCCTCGCGGAGGACGCGGCCGGCCATGCGCTGGCGTGGGTGCCCGGACACGGGCTGTTCGCGCGCGCCGCGGGCGGGACGTGGGAGCCGGTAGCTACCGAGCTTTCGCCCCAGATGCCGTGGGCGCACCTCGATCCGGATCCGTTCGTGCCCGGGCGCTGGCTGATGGCCACAAGTTCCGGCCTGCTGGAGAGCCGCGACGGCGGCCGCACGTGGCGGGCCACCAACGTGGCGATGCGCACGTACGCGGTGCGGCACGATCCGACGGCTGCAGGACGCGTCTTCCTCGCCACCGACACGGGCGTCTGGCTCAGCACCGACGCGGGGCGTACGGCGAAGCGCATTCCCGGCAGCCCGCAGCGGGTGCTGGCGGCGCTGGACCTGGCGGTGGCGGGCGACGGCACGACCTGGCTGGCGGCGGTGGCGCCCAACGGCGACGTGTACGTCTCGTCGGGCGCGGCCAGCCGGTGGCGGCTCGTCGTGCCTTTCCGGGACCGGTAGGGCCGCACGGCCCCTCGCGGGCAAGGAGGCGGATTCAGCGTGAACGCGACGGTCAAGCAGCCGCCTCGCTGGGTGGCGGCGGCGGTCATCCTGGGCATTGCCGCGCTGCTGGCGGCGTGGGAGCTGTACGGCGCACGGCTGGCAGTGGACCGGGGCGTCCGGGAAGTGGTCGTCGTCCTGACGGCGGACGGCCCCTTCCCGGACGTTTTGTTCTTGGAGCAGGGGACGCCGTATCGCATCGCGGTGACCAGCCTCGCGGGCGAGCAGACGCTGACGGGCGTCACGCCCGCCGCGGGCGCCGAGCGAGGCGCGCAGGCGGTGACGGTGCGGCCGGGCGAGATCGTCTGGCTGGAACTCGCGCCTTCCGCCGTGCGGGACGGCCAGCGCCTCGGCGGCATCGGTCCGGTGCTGCGCATTGTCGAGTCGCTGGCGGTGCTGGCCGCGCAGGGCGAGGTGTACCCCGTTGCGCTGCTGGCCACGGACGAAGGGTTGCTCCCGCGGCAGGTCCGGGTGGCGGCGGGGGCTCGCATCGAGGTCGCGGGCGTGAGCACCGGCGAGCCGCGTGTGCTGCAGATTGGCGGCACCGGCGTCCGCCTGGCGTTGTGGACCGGCGAACTGTACAGGCGCTTGCTTGACACGCCCATGACCGCCGGCGCCTACAACGTCGTCTGCGAGCAAGGTTGCGGTGAGGGCTGGAGCGGGCAGTTCCGGGTCGAGACCGCGGAGACGACGGTGCCGTGGGTGGAGCCGCGCGACACGGCGGCCGCCGCCGAGCTCGGGAAGATGGCGCCCGACTTCGCGCTGTACGACCTGGAGGGCCGCGTCGTGCAGCTTTCGGACTTTCGCGGCAAAAAGCCCGTATTCATCAACTTCTGGGCCACCTGGTGCGAGCCGTGCGTGCGGGAAATGCCCCGGATGCAGCAGCTGTATGCGGAGCGCAGCGGCGAGTTCGAGCTGCTGGCCGTCAACTTCATGGAGCATCGACCGCAAGTCGATCCGTGGGTGGAAAACTACGGCCTCGAATTTCCCGTCCTGCTGGACGTGTCCGGCGCCGTGGCCGCCCGGTACGGCGTATGGTCGTATCCCACCAGCGTTTTCATCGACAAGGACGGCGTCGTGCGCGGGCGGTTCGTGGGCGAGCTGCCGTACCAAATCATGGAGGATTACGTCACCCTCATCATCGAATATAGCCGGGCGGAAGGCTAAACTTTCGCAAAACGAAGGTGGGTACCTTGGCCACACTGTTCGGCACCGACGGCGTGCGGGGCGTCGCGAACGTGGAGCTGACGCCGGAGCTTGCGTTTCGGCTCGGGCGTGCCGCCGCGGCGGTCATGCTGGAACGGACGACCCGTCCGTTTGCGCTGATCGGCCGGGACACGCGGCGCTCAGGCACGCTGCTGGAATCAGCCCTGGCGGCCGGCATCGCGTCGGTCGGGCTGGACGTGCGCTTGCTCGGCGTCGTGCCGACGCCGGGCGTCGCCTATTTGACCCGGAAAACCCAGGCGGCCTTCGGCGTGGTCATTTCGGCTTCCCACAACCCGCCCGCCGACAACGGCATCAAGTTCTTCGGCGCCGACGGCTTCAAGCTGCCCGATGAGGACGAGGAACGCATCGAAGCGCTGGTGCTGGGCGGCAAGGTCGAGGCGGCGGACGATCTCCCGCGCCCGCGCGGCGACGCGGTGGGGCAGGTGGCGCCGGCGGGCGAGTTGGTGGAAGAGTATGTGGCCTTCTTGGAAAACAGCGCCGGCGTGCGCCTGGACGGCATGCGCATCGTGGTCGACTGTGCCTTCGGCGCGGCCGCTGCGGTGGCGCCGGCGGTGCTGCGGCGCCTCGGCGCCGACGTAATCGCGCTGCACGACGAGCTGGACGGGCTGCGCATCAACGTCGAGTGCGGCTCGACCCACCCGGAGAAGCTCCAGGCCGCGGTGTTGGAGCACCGAGCGGACTTGGGCATCGCCCACGACGGCGACGCCGACCGCGTCATCCTGGTGGACGAAACGGGTCGCGTCGTGGACGGCGACGTCATCATGACCATTTGCGGCACGTACCTGCACGAGCGCGGCCGGTTGCGGGGCGGGGCCGTGGCGGCCACCGTGTACAGCAACCTGGGCCTGAAGATGGCGCTGGGCCGCCGGGGCATCCGCGTCGTGGAGACGCCGCCGGGCGACCGCAGCGTGCTGATGGCGATGCTGGAGCACGGGCTGGCGCTGGGCGGCGAACAGTCGGGCCACATCATTTTCCTCGACTACAACACCACCGGCGACGGCGTGCTGTCGGCGCTCCAGGTGCTGCGGGTCGTGCGGGAACTGGGCAAGCCCTTGTCGGCGCTGGCCGCGGACTTCGAGCCGGTGCCGCAGCTTTTGGTCAACGTGCGGGTGCGCGACAAGGCGGCCTTCGCCGGGAACGAGACGATCCAGAAGGCCATCGCCGAAGCCCGGGCCGAGCTGGGCGACTCCGGCCGGCTTTTCGTGCGGCCGTCGGGCACCGAGCCGCTCATCCGCGTCATGGGCGAAAGCACCGACGCCGAGCGGCTGCAGGCGGTGGTCAACCGGATCGCCAAGCTCATCGAGGCGGAGCTGGCTTGACGATGATCGCCGGCGTCGGCGTGGACATTGTGGCGGTGGAGCGGATGGCGCGGGCGTTGGCGCGGCATGAGGCCGCGCTTTTCCGGCGCGTCTTCACCGCCGGCGAGCAGGCGGACTGCCGATCGGAACAGGGGAGGGCGGCTCATTTCGCCGCCCGCTTTGCGGCCAAAGAGGCGGTCATGAAGGCGCTGGGCTGCGGCTGGGGGCCCGTGGGCTGGCGTGAGGTGGAAATCCGCCGCTCGGCGTCGGGGCGCCCCGTGGTGGCGCTCCACGGTCGCGCCGCGCGCTGGGCCCAAGAGCAAGGCATCGCCGCGGTGTACGTCAGCCTGGCGCACGAGAAGGAGTACGCGATCGCCTACGCCGTGGCCGTTGCGGCGCGTTAGGCCGCGGCGCGGCTGCCTCGCCCCCCGGGCAGCCTCGTGGCAGGGAGGATTTTCCATGTACGTCGTCACCGCCGCGGAAATGCGGGCCATCGACCGGCAAGCGATGGAGGAGTACGGCATACCGTCGGAAGTGTTGATGGAACACGCCGGCAAAGCGCTGGCCGACGCCGCTTGGCGCTTCCTCGGCGAGGCCGGCCGCCGGCGCGTCGTCGTTTTTGCCGGCAAAGGCAACAACGGCGGCGATGGGTGCGTCGCGGCGCGCCACCTGCACAACCGCGGCGCCCAAGTGCGCATCGTCACCGTCGACGAACCCGAGCGGTACGGCGGCGAGTGCGCCCGGCAGCTGGACATCGCGCGGCGCTTCGGGGTCGAGGTCGTGATCCTCTCGCGGCAGAACGAGCGAAAAGTGCAAATTCACGCGTCCACGGCCGACCTCATTATCGACGCGCTGCTGGGCACGGGCAGCCGCGGCGAACCGCAAGGTGAAGTGAAGACGGCCATCGAGCTCATCAACGCGTCGGGAGCGCTGGTGCTGGCCGCGGACTTGCCCAGCGGCGTCGACGCCGACACGGGCGCCGCGCCGGGCGTGGCCGTGCGGGCGCACTGGACGGTCACCTTCGGCCTGCCGAAGGTGGGCCTGCTCTTCGGCCCGGGCCGGGAGCTGGCCGGCGGGTGGGAGGTGGCCGACATCGGGCTGCCGGCGCAGTTGCTGAACCGCGGCTTCCGCCGCTACGTGCTGCCGGAGTTCGTGCGCTCCTTGTTGCCCGAGCGGCCGCCGCGGGGCCACAAGGGAACGTTCGGACGCGTGCTGGTGGTGGCCGGCTCGCGCGGCATGGCCGGCGCAGCCATGCTGGCGGCTCAGGGGGCGCAGCGCGTCGGAGCGGGGTTGGTGCAGCTGGCGGGGCCGGAGCAGCTGCACGACGTGTTCGCCGTGGGCGTGCCGGAGGCTATCGGCTTGCCGCTGCCGCAGGTCAACGGCACGGTGGCCGCTTCGGCGGCGGAGCGCATCGAGGAGGCGCTGGAGCAGGCGACGGTGCTGGTCATCGGGCCCGGGCTGGGCCGCGGCGACGACGTGCGGTCGCTGGTGCTGCGGGTGGTGCCCGCGGCGCTGGCCAAGGGCGTGCCGGTGGTGCTGGACGCGGACGGGCTCAACGCCTTGGCGGAGGCGGGGGGCCCCGAGCGGCTCGCGCGTGGCCGCAGTGGGGCGGAGCCGGCGCTGGTGCTGACGCCCCATCCCGGCGAGATGGCGCGTCTGTGCGGCTCGTCGGCGGCCGACGTGGCGGCGCGGCCGCTGGACTACGCGGCCGAGTACGCGCGGCGGTGGGGCGCGGTCGTCGTCCTCAAGGGGGCGCCGACCGTCGTCGCCGACCCGCGCGGCAGCTTGTACATTAACAGCACCGGCAGTCCGGCGCTGGCGTCGGGCGGCTCCGGCGACGTGCTCGCCGGCGCCATCGGCGGCCTCATCGCGCAAGGCGCTACGCCGGTGGCGGCGGCCGTGGCCGGCGTGTTCCTGCACGGCGCGGCGGGCGATTTGGGCTTCGCCGAGCCCGGCGACACGCGGGCGTTCCGGCCTCACATGGCGGGCCTCACCGCCGGTGACATCGCGCGGCGGCTGCCGGAAGTGCTGGCGCGGTTGCGCAGCGGCGCATCCGCTCTCGGACCGTCGGCTCGGGAGCAGGGCGCCGGCCGGAAGAACGAGCGGGTGGAATAAAGATTTCCTACGGGGAGCAGCAAGGATGCCGTTTTCGTTTCCGAAACCGAGCGTAGAGCAGTATTTCCGTACGTTTCGCATCGGCACGTTCACCGTCGACGCGTCCGAGGAGCGGGTCATTTTCAGCGCCAACATCGACGGCAAGGTGAACTTGTGGGCGCTGCGCATTGACCGCGGGTATCCGTATCCGCTGACGACCATCGGCGAAAACTGCGCCGGCATCCTGGCGGACCCGAAAGGGCGGTACTTGCTGGCCGCCTTTGACAAAGACGGCGACGAGAACTGGCAAGTGTACGCCCTGCCGCCGGAGGGTGGGCAGCTGCTGCCGCTGCTGACGGCCGCGGGCGAGAAGTTCTATCCCGCCGACTTGTCCGAAGACGGCCGGTACCTCTATTACACGACGTCGGAAGGTAATCCGCGCTTTTTGCGCTCGTTCCGGCTCGACCTGGAGACGCAGGAGAAGGAACTGCTGCATGACGGCGCCGGCGCCCCGACGTACCTGATGAGGGTTGCTCCCGACGGGTCGGCCTTCGCCACGCTCGAGGTGTATTCCAACACCGTGCAGTTCCTGTTCGTCCACAAGAACGGGCAGCGCATCCCGTTGCGCCGCGGCGACGCGCCGCATTCCGCCACAAGCCCCGTCTTCGTCGACGCCGACACGGTCTATTTCTTGACCGACGAAGGCGAAGACGTGCACTACCTGGCGCGCTGGGACGCCCGCACCGGGCGCGTGGAGCCGGTCGCCAAGGTGGACGGGCAAGATTTTGTGGAAATGAAGCCGCACCGCGAAGGCAAGGCGCTGTACTTGACGGCCATGCACGGCGTCGTCGACCGGCTCTACCGGTACGACCTGTCCGCGGGGACGCTGGAGGAAGTGCCGCTGCCGTATGCGACGGTGGACTGGTTCCACGTGGGCAAAAGCGGCACGGTGTATGTGCTCGGGCGCAGCGCCAACGTGCCGTTCAACATCAGCATGAAGCGGCCCGGGGAAGAGTGGCGGCAGCTGACGGACAACCGCGTGCTGGGCGTGCCGCCCGAGTCGCTGCGCGACGCGGAAGTGGTCCGCTACAAGTCCTTCGACGGGCTTGAAATCGAAGCGCTGCTGTTTAGGCCCGATCCGGCCGTGGCCAACGGCTACACGGTCGTCTGGCCGCACGGCGGTCCGCAGTGGGCCGAGCGCAAGTCGTACCGCAGCTTGTTCCAGATCTTCCTGGCGGCCGGCTACGTCGTCTTTGCGCCCAATTTCCGCGGCAGCACGGGCTACGGCACCCGCTTCAGCAAGATGGTGGAGCGGGACTGGGGCCACGGCCCGCGCCTTGATATGATCGCCGGCGTCGACTGGCTCATCGAGCAGGGCATCGCCCAGCGGGACAAGATTTTCCTCGTGGGCGGCAGCTACGGCGGCTACATGACGCTGCTCCTGCACGGGCGCCATCCCGAGTACTGGCGGGCGTGCGTCGACATTTTCGGGCCGTCCAACCTGTTTACGTTCTACAACTCCGTGCCCGAGCACTGGAAGCCCGTCATGGACCAGTGGCTGGGCAACCCGGAGCGGGACAAGGAGAAGTTCATCGAGGACAGCCCGATCACGTACCTGAAGAACATGACCAAGCCCATGCTCGTCATCCAAGGCGCCAACGACCCGCGGGTGGTTAAGGCCGAATCGGACCAAATCGTCGCGGCGCTGCGTGAGCAGGGCACGGAAGTGGAATACATGGTGCTGGACGACGAAGGCCACGGCTTCAGCCGGGTCGAGAACGAGATCAAGGTATACCGCCGGGTGCTGGAGTTCCTCGCCCGGCATATGGACTAGGAAGGGCAAGGCGGGGGCGAGCGGCGATGAGCGGTTGTGCGTCGCCTCGGGATGGCCACGAGGCCAGCCCGCGGCGCGGCTGGGACGTTCCGGCGGACGGCTATTTGCGCTGGGTGGAGATCGACCACGGGGCGCTGGCTCACAACGTCAAAGCGCTGAAACGGTACATCGCGCCGGCGCAGCTGTGGCCCGTGGTCAAAGGGCGCGCCTACGGCCACGGCACTGTGGAAGCGGCCCGTACGTTCTTGCAGGCGGGAGCCGACGGGCTGGCCGTCAGCGCTTTGGCGGAAGCGGAAGAGCTGCGGGCAGGCGGCATTGCGGGCAAGATTTTCGTCATGAATCCCGTCGTCCCGTGGCAGGCCGAGGCGTACGTGGCGCTGGGGCTGACCGCCAGCGTAGCCGACTGGGAGGGCGCGGAGGCGCTCTCCCGGGCGGCGGCCGCGGCGCCAGGGGAACCGGTGCCCGTGCACGTGAAGGTCGACACGGGTCTCGGGCGGTTCGGGCTGCTGCCCGATGAAGTGGTCCCGTTCGTGCGGCGCCTGCACGAGCTGCCGGGCCTGCGCGTCGAGGGCATTTTCACGCACCTGGCCAGCGCCGACGAGGAAGACAAGACGTTCGCCCGCGTGCAGCTGGAGCGGTTCCGGCGGGTGCTGCAGGCGCTGGAGGCGTGCGGCTTGCGACCCCCGCTCGCTCACGCGGCCAACAGCCCGGCGACGCTGGCGCTGCCGGAAAGCCACTTCGACTTGGTGCGCAACGGCCTCGCCGTCTACGGCCTCTATCCGTCGCCTTCGTGCCGGCGCGCCGCCGAAGAGGCGGGCGTCGAGCTGCGGCCGGCCCTGTCGTTGAAAGCCCGTGTCGTCTCGGTGCGGCGCCTGGCGGCCGGAACGCCCATCGGCTACGGATCCACGTACCGCACGCCGCGGGAGACGACGATCATCACGCTGCCCATCGGGTACTCCGACGGCGTAACGCGGCTGTTGTCGAACAAGCTGCAGGTGCTCGTGCACGGGCAGCGCCGCCCCGTGGTCGGGCGCATTTGCATGAATCACTGCATGGTCGATGCCGGTGACTTGCCGGTGCAGCGCGGCGACGTCGTCACGCTGTTGGGGCGCGACGAGACGGGCGCGGCGGTGCCCGCGGAGGAATGGGCCGCGATGCTGGGCACCATCACGTACGAGGTGCTGTGCATGGTGGGGACGCGCAATCCGCGCGTCCATGTGTACGAAAACCAGCAGGCCGGCGCCGTATCGGCGCGTTGAGACGGGCTCGCCGGTTTCGGCGGTCATGCCGGTCGACGCGGCCGGGGAGGAGCGTTTCCCATGAGTGAAGCGGCGGCGCGAGTTACGGAACAAATCGTCCGCTGGCTGCAGGAGAAAGCGGCCGAGGCCGGGGCGTTGGGGATCGTGGTGGGCCTCAGCGGCGGCATTGACGCCGCGGTGACGGCTGCGCTGGCCAAGCGGGCGTTTCCCGACACCACGTTGGGCGTCATCATGCCTTGCCACAGCGATCCGGCCGACGAGGCCGACGCGCGGCTGTTCGCCGACCACGCGGGTGTTCCGGTCCTGCGCGTCGATTTGACCCCTCTCTACGACGCGATGGTCCAGCAGTTGGCCCGGGCGTGGCAGGAGGCGGGTCTCGGGCGCGAGCCCCTGGTGGACGAGGCGGCGGACAATCCGCGCATGAAGATGGCGCTGGCCAACCTGAAGCCGCGGCTGCGCATGGCGACGCTGTACTACGTGGCCAACCGCTTCAATTACCTGGTGGCCGGCACCAGCAACCGCTCGGAACTGTTCGTGGGGTATTTCACCAAGCACGGCGACGGCGGCGCCGACCTGCTGCCTATCGGCAACCTGGTGAAGGCGCAAGTATACGAGCTGGCGCGCTATCTGGGCGTGCCCGAGGTGATTATCCGCCGGACGCCGAGCGCGGGCTTGTGGCCTGGACAGACGGACGAAAGCGAAATGGGCGTGACGTACGCCGTCCTGGACCACTACATCCTTACGGGCGAGGCCCCCGCCGAAGTCCGCGAGCGCATCGAACACCTGCACCGCAGCAGCGAGCACAAGCGGCAGCGGCCGCCCATTGCCCCCGTGTCGTGGTGAATTGCCCCCGTGTTGTGGTGACGGGTCCCGTTTCCACGCGGCCGCCGGCCGCGAGAAGGAGTGCGACCAACGGCCGCGCGGCATGCTAAGAGCATGTGGGACCTGGTGCAGCTCTACGCACGTGTGGCCACGGCGCCCGGCGCGGCGCCGGAGGCTGAATGGCTGGTGACCAACGGCATCGGCGGGTTCGCCGCCGGGACCGTGTCGGGACGCCTGACGCGGCGGTATCACGGGTGGCTCATCGCCGCCTTGCAGCCGCCCGTGCGGCGCACGCTGCTATTGGCCAAGGCGGAAGAGCACCTGCAGGCCGGCGACCAGCGCTGGCCCCTGTCGACCAACGAGTTCGCCGACGTCGTTCATCCCGACGGCTGGCGCCGCATCGAGTCCCTGCGCCTCTATCCGTTCCCCACCCACGTCTTTCGCGCCGGTGCGCACGTCCTGGAGCGCGTCATTTTCATGATTGAAGGGCAAAATACGACCGTCGTCGTCTACCGGCTGCTGGCCGGCCCGCCCGGCGCCGAACTGGTGGTGGAGCCGCTGATCAACTGCCGCGACTACCACCACACGACGCACGCCAACAACTGGCCCTGGGCGCAAGAGTCGTGGCGGCAGGGTACGGTGGTCCGGGCCTACCCGGGCGCGCCGCCGCTGGTGCTGGCCGCGGGGACACTCACGGGCGAGCTGCCGGCGCCGCCGCGGCAGGGCTCGCGGGAAGCCGGCGCGGCGTACGTGCCCGGCGGGCAGTGGCATTACCGCTTCCATTACGCCGTGGAGCGCGAGCGGGGCCTGGACTGCACGGAAGACCATTTCCGCCCGGGGACGTTTCGCTTCGCGCTCGGCGGCCCGGGCTCCGTGGCCGTCCTGGTGGGGCATTGCCCCCTGCCGGCGGCGCGCCGCGTGCCGCCCTGGCGCGAAGGGCCGCGGGCGCTGGCGCAGTGGGCGCTGCACCAGCTGGCGCGGGCGGAGGCGCGGCGGGAACGACTGGTGCGCCAGGCGGTGGAGGCCCAGTGGGAAGCGGCGCCTATGGGCCGCCGGCGGCTGCTCGCGGCGCGGGCGGGAGCGATTCGCGCGCTGGCTGTGACCGCCGATCCCGACTGGCGGCGGCTGGTGCTGGCGGCGGACGATTTCATCGTGCGGCGCGCGACGACGGGCGGCGCCACCATCGTGGCCGGCTACCCTTGGTTCACCGACTGGGGCCGGGACGCGTTCATCAGCCTGCCGGGCCTGCTGCTGGCCACAGGCCGGCGCGAAGAAGCGCGGGACGTGCTGCTGACGTTCGCACAGCACCGCTCGCAAGGGCTGATTCCTAACCGCTTTCCCGATGACGGCGGCGAGCCCGAATACAACAGCGTGGACGCCTCGCTGTGGTGGGTCGCCGCGGCGTGGCGCTTGTGGCGGGCGACGCGGGAGCCGGCGGCGCGGCGCGAGTTTTATCGCATTACGTCCGACATCTTGCGCAGCTACCTGCGCGGGACCAAGCACGGCATCGGCGTGGACGCAGACGGCTTGGTCCACGCGGCCGCGCCCGGGCTGCAGCTGACGTGGATGGACGCCAAGGTGGACGACTGGGTCGTGACGCCGCGGCACGGGGCGCCGGTGGAAGTCAACGCGCTGTGGTACAACGCCCTCTGCACGGCCGCGGTCTGGGCCGAAGCGTGCGCTCCCGGCGAGTCCGCTTTCTGGCGGCGAGCGGCGCGGCAAGTGCGCCGGGCGTTCCTGCGCCGGTTCGTCCGCGGCAACGGCCTTCTCTACGACGTCGTGCCCCCGGCGGCGCCGCGTGTCGCGTTTGGGGAAAACGGGGAGCTCGCGCCCAAGACCCAGCGCGCCGACGCCAGCTTGCGGCCGAACCAGCTGCTCGCGGCCGCGCTGCCGTTTCCACTGCTGGATACCCCGCTGGCGCGGCGCGTCGTCGCGGCCGCGGCTGCCGAGCTGCTGACGCCCGTGGGGTTGCGCACGCTCTCGCCTCGCGAGGCTGCTTATCGCGGCGTCTACAAGGGTGACCAGCGCATGCGAGACGCGTCGTACCACCAAGGCACAGCTTGGCCGTGGCTCCTGGGCCCATACGCGACGGCGGCCCGGCGCTGCGGCTGGCTGCCGCGGGGAGCCGAGGGGCTGTTCGCCGGGCTGCGGGCGCACTTGCGGCAGGAGGCGGCGTTGGGTCAAGTCTCGGAAATTTTCGACGGCGACGCGCCGCACGCGGCGCGGGGCTGTTTCGCCCAGGCATGGAGCGTGGGGGAATGGCTGCGCGCCTGGTCGGAGGCGGAGGACTGACGGGCCGTCGCGCCCAAGGAGGCAAGGGCACAGTGCAGCGGGACATCTTGATGCTGGCGTGGGAGTACCCGCCGAAAGTCGTCGGCGGACTGGCGCGGCATGCGGCGTACTTGAGCCGCGAGCTGGCCAGGGCGGGACATCGTGTGGTCGTCCTCACGCAGGAGGCGCCGGGAGAGCCTGCGTATGCCGTAGAGAGCGGGGTGGAAGTGCACCGGCTGCACGTGTGCGGCCCGCCGGCGCGGGATTTCGTCGGCTGGGTGAAGCGGCTGAACTTCGAAATGGTGGAGCGCGCGCTGCAGTTGTTCGCGCGCGGCCGGCGCTTCGACATCATCCACGCCCACGACTGGCTGGCGGCGTATGCGGGCAAGACACTGAAGCACGGCTTCGGCGCGCCGCTGGTCGCCACCATCCACGCCACCGAATACGGCCGCAACAACGGCCTGCACAACGACCTGCAGCGCTACATCAGCAGCTGCGAGTGGTGGCTCACCTACGAGGCGTGGCGGGTCATCTGTTGCAGCCGCTTCATGGAAGAAGAAGTGCGCCGGGTGTTCCAGACGCCGCCCGACAAGATCCGGGTCGTGCCCAACGGCGTCGACTTGCCGCGCCCGCCGGTGGACACGGCGCAGGACGCGGCGTTTCGCGCCCGCTTCGCCGCGCCCGACGAAGACTTGGTGTTTTTCCTCGGCCGGCTCGTCTACGAGAAGGGCGTGCACGTGCTGCTGGAGGCCGCCCCCCTCATCTTGCGGCAGCGGCCGCGCACGCGCTTCGTCATCGCCGGCGAAGGGCCGCTGCGGCTCGACCTGGAGGCCCGCGCCCGGGCGCTGGGCGTGGCGGACCGGGTCGTCTTCTACGGCTACGCCGACGACGTCGCGCGGGACCGGTTCTTGCGCGGCGCGCAAGCCGCCGTGTTTCCGAGCCTGTACGAACCGTTCGGCATCGTGGCGCTGGAGGCGATGGCGGCCGGCACGCCGGTCATCGTGGCGCGCACAGGGGGATTCGCCGAGATCGTGCGCCACGGCGTCACGGGCCTGCACGCGGTGCCGGGCGATGCAGCGTCGCTGGCCGGCGCGGTGGTGGCGGTGCTGTCGTCGCCGAAGCTGGCCGCGCGGCTCCGGCAGCGGGCGCTGCAGGACGTCCAGGAGCGGTTTTCGTGGGCGGGCGTCGCGGCGCAGACGTTAGCGGTGTACGACGACGTGCTGCGGGAGTACGAACGGAGCCCATGGGAAGCGGCCATCGCCCGGCGCCGCGCGGACGAGGCGGCGGCCTGGCGAGCGCGCCTTGTGGAGCTGGGCGCGGCGGAGCCCGCGCGGCGCGTGAGCCGCTACGCGCCGACCGGCGCCGATGCCGTCGCGCTGAGCCCGGACGTGGCCGAAACGGGCGTCGCCGCCTTTCGGGCGCCGCACGACTAGCGACGGTACACCCGGAAGTCGAGCCACGGGAAAAGGTTGTCCCGGGCTTCCAATTCGGCGAGCCACGCCGCGTCGACGGCCCCGGCGAGAATTTGCTCGTACAGCCGGTTGAAGCGGGCGACGTGGCTTATCGTGCGCCTGGCCGCGTACTCGGTGGTGGTGCCCGTGTACATGATGAACGCCCAGTCGCTGCTCTGGGCCAGGAGCAGCTCGCGCGCGGCCTGATTCAGCGCCCGCCGCAGGAGCGGGTCGGAATCGGCCGCGCCGTCCGCGCCGAACCGGTCGGCCAGCGCCGCCATGCGCCGGGCCGCTTCGTGCAGGTGACGGTAAATCCAGTCGTTCGCGCCGCACAACCACACTTCGCTGTAGCCCTTGTTGCCCCAGCTCGACATCGAAGGCTGCGCCACCTGGTTGCGGGGGAACATGTCCAAGTACTCGGACGGCGTGATGAGCCGGAACGTTGTCTGGTCGTACGCCGCTTTGCGGATGACGTAGTCGAGCCACTGCGGTCCTTCGAACCACCAGTGGCCGAACAGTTCCGCGTCGTACGGCGCGACCACGATTGGCGGCCGGTCCATGTGGGCGCGCAGGTGCTCGAACTGCCGCTGGCGGTTGAACACGAAGTTGCCGGCGTGGATGGCCGCCTTCTCCCGCGCCCGGTCGGGGTCGTACACGTCCTTGTCGCTGGTCTTGCCCGTGATGCGGTAATACTTGATGCCCACCTGGCGCCGCGCTTCGCCTTTCAGCCAAGGCCGGACGTAGTCGTAGTCCAGGTCGTAGCCGATGTCGCGGTAAAAATCGCGGTAGTCGAAGTCGCCGGGATAGCCTTCCGTGGCGCTCCACACCTGCGCGGACGTCTCCGTGTCGCGGCCGAACGCCGCCACGCCCGAGGCGGGGCAGTAGACGGGCGCGAAGACGGCGTAGCGGGGCCGGGGGCACGCGTGCAGCAGCGCGTGGGTTTCCGCGATGAAATAGCGGATGCCGGCCTGGGCCAGCCACACGTCGTCCAGCGGATTGTAGCCGCACTCGGGCAGCCAGAACCCCGCCGGCTGCCGCCCGAAGGCGCGCCGGTACGCTTCCACGCCCACGTCGATTTGCGCCCGCACGGCGCCGGCCTCGGGCGCCATGAGGGGCAGGTACCCGTGCGTAGCCGCCGACGCCAGAATTTCCAGGTAACCCATCTCCTGGAAGCGCCGGAACGCTTCCACGAGGTTGCGCCCGTACTCTTCGAACTTGCGGCGCGCGAACTCGAAGTGGGCCAAATACATGTGCGCGAGCCGGTTGAAGCGGGGATCGGCGGCCGTGCGGGCCGTTTCGCGGCGCGCCAGTTCGATCAGGCCCTCGATATGGCGCACGTAGCGCTCCTGCAGCAGCGGGTCCGTGAGCATGGCCGCCAGCGTCGGCGTCACCGACATAGACAGCCGCCACGGCACCCCGTCGCGCACGAGGCGCTCGAAGACGTCCAGCAGCGGAATGTAGCACTCGGTAATCGCTTCAAACAGCCAATCTTCCTCGATGAACGTGGCGTACTCCGGATGGCGCACGTACGGCAAATGGGCGTGCAGCACCAGCGCCAGGTAGCCTTGAGGATGGGACAAAGCCGTAAACCTCCCGCGTCACTCGAAGGTGTCTCCCGCGGACGGCCTTTCACCGGAAGGCGTCTTGCGCGGATTTGGCCGCGTGCCACGCCGCGCTGGCCATGCCGGTCGTCGAGCGGGCCAGCACGCGGTACAGTTCCTCCACCGTCAGCCAGTCGGCGTCGACGGCGTCGCACGGCGCGCCGCGGGGCGTGAAAACGACGTTGGAGAAAACCACCGGAACGAACGCCTCGCCTCGGCCGAATCCGAGGGCGGCCGCCAGCACCTGCCCCGGCGCGTCGGTGTGGATGTACCAGTTGTCGGCGCCCCCGACGACATAGTCCACGTACCGGTGGGCGGCGCTGGCAATCCACGCCGGCGGTTCCCACGCGGCCGCGCGCACCCACGCCGCCAGCCACGCAGCGCGCACGCTGGGCGACAGCCGGCCGTCGGTCGCGGCCAGGGAGCGTTCCGCCGCGCGCCGGGCGTGTTCGGTCAAGTCATACAGCCGCAGCACCGTCTCAGCGCTGCGCGCCGGCCCTTCGGCGCGCGTCGTTTCGGTCAGCTCCCAGAAAGCGAACACGCAGTGCGGATCCCGCACCAGCAGGGTCAGCCTGTCGCGCCCGTACGCGCTGGGCAGCCGTTCTTCTCCCGGCAGCTCGCCGGCGCCCACGTCCCCCGCGCCGGCCCCGTGGGGCGGCCTGTGGTGCTGCTGCCAATCCGTCGGCGCCTCCAACGTTTCGGCCTCCTTAGGTCGTTATCCCGCATTATCATGTCTTTCCGGCGGGAAACCTATGAGGCGCGACGAGCGAACGACGGCGGAGGGATAGCGATGCCGCGTCCTATCGTGCTCGGCAACGGGCGAGTGCTGGTGACCTTCGACGGCGACTACGCGCTGCGCGACCTATACTATCCCCACGTGGGCATGCTCAACCAGCTGTGCGGCCACAAAAACCCCATCGGCATCTGGTCCGAAGGCGTTTTTACCTGGGTGGAGCGGGGCGCCTGGCAGCTGCGGCTGCGCTACGAAGAGGACACCTTGATCAGCGACGTGACGGCGACCAACGAAGCCTTGGGCCTGCGGCTGCGCTGCTCCGACGGCGTGCACGTGCGGCGCGACTTGTTCATGAAGATTGTAACGGTCGAAAACTTGACGGAACGCCAGCGCGAGGTGCGGGTCTTTTTCCCCTACGACTTTTGCATCGACCAGACGGACATCGGCGACACGGCCATGTTTGACCCGATGACCAACGGCGTGATACATTACAAGCGTGACCGGTGTTTTCTGATCAACGGCTATGTGCCCGGCGCACCGGTGGGGCAAAGAGGCTTGTTTCAGTTCGCCACCGGCACCAAGCGGTTTCAGGGGGCCGAGGGCACGTGGCGCGACGCGGAGGATGGCTGGCTGGAAGGCAATCCCATCGCCCAAGGCTCGGTGGACTCGGTCGTCAGTTTCCGGCTCGAGCTGCCGCCGGGCGGCTCGCACCAGGTGCACACGTGGGTCGCGATAGCCGACAGCTTCGAGGCGGCGCGCCGGTTGGACGAGTGGGCGCGGGAGCGGGGCTTGCCGGCCCTCATGGAGGAGACAAGGACGTTCTGGCGCACCTGGGTGAACAAGCAGGACCGCAAGTGGGCCGACTTGCCCGAGGACGTGGTGCGGCTTTTCAAGCGCAGCCTGCTTATCGTGCGCACGCAAATCGATCGCGGCGGCGCCATCGTGGCGGCCAACGACACCGACATTTTGCGCTTCAACCGCGACCATTACAGCTACATGTGGCCCCGAGACGGCGCGCTGGTGGCGCACGCGCTGGACCGAGCAGGCTACACCGAAACGACCCGCGACTTTTACCGCTTTTGCGCCCGGGTGCTGGCTCCGGGCGGCTTTTTTTGGCACAAGTATCACCCCGACGGGTCCGTAGGTTCCAGCTGGCACCCGTGGATCATGGCCGGGAAAGTGCGCCTGCCGATCCAGCAGGACGAGACCGCGCTGGTGCTGTGGGCGCTGGGCGAGTTTTACAAGATCGAGCGGGATCTGGAATTCATCGACTCCCTCTACGAGCCGCTCATCCGGCCCGCCGCCGACTTTTTGGTGCGCTACCGCGACCCGCGCACGGGATTACCGCTGGACAGCCACGATTTGTGGGAGGAGCGCCGCGGGGTGTTCGTCTTTACTGCAGCTGCGGTGCAGGCGGGATTGCGGGCGGCGGCCATGCTGGCGGGGCTCCTGGGCGAGCGGGACGCTGCGGCACAGTACCAAGCGGTGGCGGAGCAGATGAAAGAGGCCATCGAGCGGCACTTTTTCTCGCCCGAGCACGGGCGCTTCCTGCGGGGCTGGACCCTGCGCGCCGGCCAGCTGGTGCCCGACGCGACGCCCGAGAGCAGCGTGGCCGGACTGTTCCTGCTGGGCGTGCTGCCCGCGGATCATCCGCATATGGCCGTGACGATGGAGCGGCTGCAGAAGGAACTGTGGGTTGGCACGCGCGTCGGCGGCGTGGCTCGCTACTTCCGCGACTACTACTTCTACCGCGGCGGCGACTTCGATCGCATTCCGGGCAACCCGTGGGTCATCTGCACGCTCTGGCTGGCTCAGTGGCACATTCGCAAGGCCAAGGCCTTCGCGGACTTGGAGCCGGCCAAGGAGCTGCTGCAATGGGCGGTCGAGCGGGCGCTGCCTACGGGCGTGCTGGCCGAGCAGTATCATCCCGAAACCGGCGAATTGCTTTCCGTAGCGCCGCTGACGTGGTCCCACGCGACGTTCGTCTGGGCGGTGCTGGACTACCTGGAGCGGCACCGCGCCATCAGAAAACGGCAGGAAACGCGGATTTTAATCGAGAAATGCGCGCCCGGGTGATGGTGGTTGACGGGACGCGAGCGGGCGCGTGCCGCGTACTGGCGGGTTGGGCGCGCCTTGGCGTGGGTTTGGCTGGCCGCGGCGCTGGCCGCGTGGCCGGCCGTGGCTGCCGAGTTTCCGGAAGTGCACCGCCGCGAGTCGTTCCTGCTTCAGGTTCTCCTGCAGGCCCAAGCCGGTGACTTTCTCGGCGACGGGCGCACGGGCTTGGCCGTTTCCGGCCGCAATTACGAAACCAACGAAGCGTACGTGTATGTCCTGTATTGGAACGGGGAGGAGTTCGCGCCCGTCTGGCGCAGCCCCAACTTGTGGGAGCAGGCCAGCCACGTTGCCATCGCGGCCGGCGACTTCACCGGCGCGGGCGTCGCGCAGATCGCGGTCTTGACGGAGTCGCGCTTGCGCCTGTTTCAGTGGAACGGGACGACGTTCGCCCTCGTGCACGAACAGCCCGGCGTCGGCGCGCCCGAGGAGATCGGGGTCGTCCGGCATCCGGACCATCCATATGATCTGATCGCCGTTGCGCGCCACCACTCGGTGGATGCGGTCTACACACCGCAAAAAGGCGTAGAGCTGCTGGGCTGGCTGGCCGGACGCTTCCGGCCCCTGTGGGAGACGGAGGCCATGGGCCGGATCCGCTCGCTGGCGGGCGGGAACCTGACGGGCAGCGGGTTTTTCGATATCGTCGCGGACGTCGGCGCGGCTAGGAACCCCGGCGAGGTGCAGTTGTGGACGTGGCAAGACGGGGCGTACCGGCGCGTTCTGGCCCAGCCGTTCCGGCCGGCGCCCGTCTTCGGCCTGGCCACCGCGGAGGGCGGCCGCTTGCTGGTGGCCGCGGATGATCGCGGCCGGGTCAGCGTATATCGCTACGACGGCGGCTTGCAGCTGGTGGGCGAATCGGTGCCGCTAGGCTGGGCGGTCGCATCGGCCGCGGCCGGCGACTTTTTCGGCGACGGCGGCTTGCAGGTGGTGGTGCTCGGGTACCCGAGCCGCCTGCACGTAGTTCGAATTTTGGAAGGAATCGAATGACGATGAGTGAAAACTTGGCAACATTCGGTGCGACCCGCCGTACGGTGATCCGCGGCGGTCGGCTGCTGACTCCGGCCGGCATCGTGGACGACGGCGCCGTCGTGATTGACGGCGGCCGTATTTTGTTCGCCGGGCCTGCCAGTGCGTGGCGCGGCAACGACGCCGGAGCGGTGCTCGTTGACGCGCGAGGCGGCTGGATCGTTCCGGGCTTTATCGACCTTCACGTCCACGGCGGCGGCGGCGGAGACACGATGGACGCAACCTTTGACGCCTTGTGCGCCGTGGCCCGCTGCCACGCGCAATACGGCACGACGGCGTTCCTCGCCACGACGGTGACGGCGCCGCACGACCGGCTGCTGGAGGTGGCTGCGGCGGTGCGCGAGGCCGTCGGCCGGTGGACGGGCGGAGCGCAAGTGCTCGGCTTGCATCTGGAGGGGCCGTACGTCAGCCCCAAGCGGGCCGGTGCGCAAAATACGGCGCACATGCGGCCGCCCGCACCGGAGGAGCTGGAGGAGCTGTTCGCAGCGGCCGGCGGCACGTGGCGCCTGGTGACGCTGGCGCCCGAGCTGCCCGGCGCGGTCGACGCCATCCGCTGGCTGGCGGAGCGGGGCGTCGTCGTTTCCATCGGTCATTCGGACGCGACGTACGAGGAAGCGGCCGCCGGCATCGCCGCGGGCGCCCGCCATGCGACGCATCTCTTCAACGCGATGCGGGGCTTGCACCACCGTGAGCCCGGCGTGGTGGGCGCGGCGTTGGCCCACGCGGAGGTGACGGTGGAGCTCATCGCGGACGGAGAGCACGTCCACCCGGCGGCCCTGGCCCTGGCCGTGGCCTGCAAAGGCCCGCAGCGAACCGCGCTGGTGACGGACTGTATGCGGGCTCGCGGCTTGCCGGACGGCGTGTACAAGCTGGGCGACCTCGACGTGCTGGTGCAAGGGGGCAAAGCGCGCCTTGCCGCCAGCCCGGACACCATCGCGGGGAGCCTGCTGACCATGGGGGAGGCGGTGCGGTTCCTGGTGCGCACCGTCGGCGTGCCCCTGCCCGAGGCGGTGACGATGGCCTCGGCCACGCCGGCCCGGATTATCGGCGTCGCGGACCGGAAGGGCAGCTTGGAGCCGGGCAAGGACGGCGACGTCGTCGTACTGGACGACGACCTGCGGGTGCAGGCGACCGTCGTCGCGGGACGCATCGTGTATTCTCGCTAGGGGGTGGGTCCAGTGGACGTCATCGTCGTGCGAGATTACCGTGAGATGAGCCGCAAGGCGGCGGACATCGTCGCCGGCTTCATCAAGGAGCGGCCCGACGCGGTGCTCGGCTTGCCTACGGGCAATACCCCCAAGGGCATGTACGAGGAGCTGGTGCGCCGCCATCGCGAAGAGGGCCTTGACTTCTCCCGCTTGACGACGTTCAACCTCGACGACTACGCGGGCCTCGGGCCCGATCATCCAGCCAGCTTCGCCTATTACATCAAGGCGCACCTCTTGGATCACGTCAACATCCCCCGCCATCAAGCCCACTGGCCCGACGCGCTGGCCGCCGACGACGCGGCGTGCCGGGCGTACGAGGAAGCCATCCGGCGGGCCGGCGGTTTAGATTTCGTCATCCTGGGCATCGGCGCCAACGGCCACATCGCCTTCAACGAGCCGGGCACGTCGTTCGACTCCCGCACCCACGTGGGACCGCTGGCGGAAGAGACGCGGCGTGCCGCGGCCGACGGGGTAACGTTCGCCACGGTGGACGACGTGCCGCGCTACGGCATTACGATGGGCATCCAGACGATTCTTGAGGCCAAGCGGGTGCTGCTTCTGGCTTCCGGCGCCGGCAAGGCTAGAGCCATCGCGGCGGCGGTGGCCGGGCCGGTGACGGAAGAGGTCCCCGCCTCGGTGCTGCAGCGGCATCCGACCGTCACCTTCCTCCTTGACGAAGCGGCGGCGTCGCAGCTGCCCGCAGGGCGCGCGTAACAGTACGGATGTAATTTCTTGCACGACGACGCGCGCGGCAGCGCATATTTTTGATAAGATCCGAGAGGAAGCGGTACGCTGGCCGACGGGCTCGTCCGCGCGACGGGCTGGGGAGGTGAGGGCATGGACACCGAAGGAACGCTGCGCGCCGAAGGCGCACCGGCCGCAGCGGGCACGGAAGCGCCTAAACCGCTCCAGTTCGTGATTATCACCGGGCTCTCGGGCGCGGGCAAGAGCGCGGCCATGCGCTGCTTCGAGGACCTAGGCTACTTTTGCGTCGACAACTTGCCGCCGGAGCTGATTCCCAAGTTTGCCGAGCTGTGCGTGCGCGCCGGCTTGGACTTCCCCAAAGTGGCGCTGGTCATCGACATCCGCGGCGGCAAGTTTTTCGACCACGTCTTCGACGCGCTGCGCGAAATCGAGCGCCTGGGCCTGCCGTACACCATTTTGTTCCTGGAGGCTTCCGACGACGTGCTGGTGCGGCGCTTCAAGGAGACGCGGCGCCGCCACCCGCTCATGCCGGAAGGGAGCATCCTGGACGCCATCGCCGCCGAGCGGGCCCGGCTGCAGGAGCTGCGGAGCAAAGCTCACCGCGTGCTGGACACGAGCGGCATGACCCCCCACCAGCTCCGCGAGACCATCAGCCGCTTGTTCGCCGAGGACGGAACGGCGGGCATGGCGGTGACCGTCATGTCGTTCGGCTTCAAGCACGGTGTTCCCATCGACGCGGATTTGGTGCTCGACGTCCGCTTCCTTCCCAACCCGTACTGGGTGGAGAGCCTGGCGGAGCTGACGGGCAACGATCCGGCGGTGGAGGAGTACGTGCTGAAGTGGCCTGCAGCCCGCCGGTTCATGGAGAAGACCATCGAGTACCTCGACTTCTTGCTGTCGCAGTATGCGCAGGAGGGCCGCAGTCACGTACTGATCGGCATCGGCTGTACGGGAGGGCGCCATCGGTCCGTCGTCGTCGCTCGCCGTCTCGGCGAACACTTGCGTGACAAAGGGATGCGGGTGACCGTGCGGCATCGCGACCTGGAGGGGTAATCCCTCCCGGGGCGGGAGTGACGCGCATGCAGTTCTGGAAGTGGCTCTACCCCGGGCTGGGCGTCAAGCGCTGGCTGCTGGTGATTTTCGGTGGCGTGCTGCTGATGAGCGCCGGGCTGGCGTGGGTGGTTAACGTCGAGCTGCTGGCCGCCATCGAGCGGGAGACGCGGCACTGGCTGGGCCTGTTGCTGAGCTGGCTTCCCGAGGAAGTCGCCCCGGCGGCGGGCGCGGTGACGGGCGCGCTGGGCTTGGCGCTCGTCGTCCTGGGGCTGCGGGGCATGGTGTATGCGGTCGTCAGCGCGGCGGCTCCGCACCGGCTGGAGAACTTGGCGGAGGTCGTCTACAACGCCCACCATTTGCGGCGCGGGCCGAAAGTGGTGGCCATCGGCGGCGGGACGGGCCTCAGCACGATGCTGCGCGGCCTGAAGCAGTGGACCAGCAACATCACCGCCATCGTCACCGTGGCCGACGACGGCGGCAGCTCGGGCCGGCTGCGGGAGGAGCTCGGTGTCCTGCCGCCCGGCGATATCCGCAACACGTTGGTCGCGCTGGCGGATACCGAGGCGCTGATGGAGCAGCTGTTCCAGTACCGGTTTCCCAGCGGCAACGGCCTGAAAGGCCACTCGTTCGGCAACTTGTTCATCGCCGCCATGACCGATATTACGGGCGATTTCGAGCAAGCGGTGCGGGAGTCCAGCAAGGTGCTGGCGGTGCGGGGCCGGGTGCTGCCGTCGACGCTGGATTCGGTCGTGCTGCGGGCTGAGTACGAGGACGGGGGCACGGCTGTGGGCGAAAGCCAGATCCCCCAGCCGGGGCGCCGCATCCGCAGGGTTTATCTGGAGCCGGCGGACGCGAGGCCATTGGACGACGCGCTGCGGGCTTTGCGCGAAGCCGACGTCATCGTGCTGGGGCCGGGGAGCTTGTACACCAGCGTGCTGCCGAACTTGCTGGTGCCCGGCCTCGCGGATGCCATCCGCGAGTCGCAGGCGCTGCGCATCTACGTCTGCAACGTGATGACGCAGCCCGGCGAGACCGACGGCTACCGGGCGTCGGATCACTTGCGCGCCTTGTTTGACCACGTGGGGCCGGGGATCGTCGACTACGCGCTGCTGCACCGGGGCCGGGTGCATCCGGCGCTGGAGGAAAAGTACCGCCGTACGGGCCAGGTGCTCGTGATCCCCGACGTGAAGAACGTGCGGGCGCTGGGCGTCGTGCCGGTGACGCGGTTCTTGGTGAGCCAGACCGAGCTGGTGCGGCACGACTCGGCGCTGCTGGCCCGGGCCATCGAGGAGTTGTGGCAGACGCACCGCGCCCGCCGGGGACGGGGGCGCAGCCCGCTGCTCGAGTGGCTTTTTCCCGCGGCGCCGCGGCGCGCCGGCTGGTGAGGTTCCGCACGGGCGGCGCGGCGGCGTCCGCCCGCGGAGCGAGACGGAAGGAGGATAGGCCTTGGACTTTTCCCGTCGGGTGCGGGGCGAACTGGCGCACGCGCTTCCGGCGCGGCGCTGCTGTCAGCGGGCTGAACTGGCGGCGTTCGCTGACTTCGCCGGCGAAGAGGCCGGCGGGGGTTTGCGCATCGTGGCCCGCACCGCGGCGGTGGCGCGCAAAGTTTACACGCTGGCGAAGCAGGTCCAAGGCCAGGCGCCCGTCATCGAGGCGCGCCGCTCGCGGCGCGGCCGTTTCCTCGTGCACCTGGTCGCGCCGCCTCCGTCGGGACCGGGCGTCTACGAGCGGGATTGCTGCGGCCGGGCGTATTTGCGCGGCGCGTGGCTGAGCCGCGGGTCGGTCTCCGAGCCTGAGTCCGGTTATCATCTGGAGTTCGTCGTCTCCTCGCTCGAGCTGGCGGAGCGGCTGCTGGCACTGCTGGCCCGCTACGGCATTACGGCGGGCCGCATGCGGCGCAAAGCCGACGAGGTGGTTTACATCAAAGGCGGCGACGCCATTGCGGATTTGCTGGGGCTGACGGAAGCGCACGGAGCCTTGCTGGAACTGGAGGACTTCCGCGTCTTGAAGGAGATGCGGGGCCAGATCAACCGGCTCGTCAACGCGGAGACCTCCAACGTGGAGAAGGCGGTGGCGGCCGCGATGAAGCAGCTGGAGGACATCCGCTTGATCGAACAGCACCTGGGGCTGAACCGCTTGCCCCCGGCGCTGCGGGAGCTGGCCGCGGCGCGGCTGGCGCAGCCCGACGCGAGCCTCCGCGATCTGGGGCAGCGCTTCGACCCGCCGCTGAGCAAGTCGGCCGTCAACCACCGCATGCGCCGGCTGGCCGCCATCGCTGAGGCGCTGCGCAGGAATCGGCCGGTACAAAGTGGAAGTAACAACGCCTAGAGACGTGTGGAGCGGCACTAAAACGGAGAAAACAATTGCTGCGGGCGGCAGCGTTACGTGTGGCAGTGCGGGGCTAGCAACAGCATAAGGAGGAGTTGCGAAGTGGCAGTGCGTGTAGCTATCAACGGTTTTGGGCGCATCGGACGCACGGTGCTGCGGGTTGCGCTGGCGGATCCGGACATCGAGTTCGTGGCCATTAACGACTTGTCCGACGCCGAGACGCTGGCGCATCTGCTCAAGTACGACTCGGTCTTCGGTCCGCTGGGCGTCGACGTGCGGGTCGAAGGCGACGAGATGATCGTGGGCCAGCGGCGCATCCGCATGCTGGCGGAAAAGGATCCTGCGAAGCTGCCGTGGAAGGACCTGGGCGTCGATTACGTGGTCGAAGCTACGGGCGTCTTCCGCGACCGCGAGAAGGCGGGGCAGCACCTGACGGCGGGTGCCCGCAAGGTCATCATCACGGCGCCGGCGAAGAACGAAGACATCACCATCGTCATGGGCGTCAACCACGAGCTCTACGATCCCGCGAAGCACCACATCGTGTCCAACGCGTCGTGCACGACCAACTGCCTGGCCCCGGTAGCCAAGGTGCTTGACGACCAGTTCGGCATCAAGCGCGGCTGGATGACGACCGTTCACTCGTACACCAACGACCAGCGGGTGCTGGACCTGATCCACAAGGACAAGCGGCGCGCTCGCGCGGCGGCGCTCAACATCGTGCCGACGACGACCGGCGCCGCCAAGGCGGTCGGGCTCGTGCTGCCGCACCTGAAGGGCCGTCTGGACGGCTTCGCGGTGCGCGTGCCCACGCCCAACGTGTCGATGGTCGACTTGGTCGTGGAGTTGGAGAAATCCACGACGGCCGAGGAGATCAACGAGGCGTTCCGGCAGGCTGCGGCCGGCTCGCTGAAGGGCATCCTGGGCGTCTCCGACGAGGAACTGGTCTCGTCCGACTTCTTGCGCGACTCTCGCTCCTCGATCGTGGACGCTCCGCTGACCCGGGTCATGGACGGCGACTTCGCCAAGGTCGTGGCCTGGTACGACAACGAGTGGGGTTACTCGGCTCGCGTGGTCGACCTGATCAAGTACATGGATGGGCGGGAGTAGCCCATGTGGAACAAGATGACCGTATCCGACCTTGACATGGCCGGCAAGCGCGTGCTGGTGCGGGTCGACTTCAACGTCCCGCTGCAGGATGGCGAAGTCGCCGACGACACCCGCATCCGCGCGGCGCTGCCGACGATTGAATACTTGCGCCGGCAAGGGGCGCGCGTCATCCTCGTCAGCCACCTGGGCCGCCCGAAGGGCAAGGTGGTGGAGGAGCTGCGCATGGCGCCGGTGGCCCGCCGCCTGAGCCAGCTTTTGGGGACCGAAGTGAAGACGGTTCCCGCCTGCGTCGGGCCCGAGGTGGAGGCCGCGGCGGCGCAGCTGAAAGACGGCGAAGTGCTGCTGTTGGAGAACATCCGGTTCTATCCGGGCGAAGAGAAGAACGACCCCGAGTTCGCCAAACAGCTGGCGGCCATCGCCGACGCGTACGTGAACGACGCGTTCGGCACGGCGCACCGGGCTCACGCCTCCACCGTGGGCGTGGCCCAGCTGCTGCCGGCGGCGGCCGGGTTCCTCATGCAGAAGGAGCTCGAGTACCTGGGCCGGGCGCTGGAGAACCCCGAGCGGCCGTTCCTGGCCATCCTGGGCGGCGCTAAGGTGTCCGACAAGATCGGGGTCATCCGCAACTTGCTGCCGAAGGTGGACGCCATCGCCATCGGCGGCGGCATGGCGTACACGTTCTTGAAGGCGCAAGGGTATGAAGTGGGCAAGTCCATCGTCGACGAGGAGCGGCTGGAGCTGGCCAAGGAGCTCATGGCGGAAGCCAAGCAGCGCGGCGTCACGTTCCTGCTGCCCGTCGACGTGGTGGTGGCGGACAAGTTCGCGCCGGACGCGGCCCGCAAAGTGGTGGACGTGTCGGAAATTCCCGCCGACTGGCAGGGACTCGACATCGGGCCGAAGACGCGCAAGTTGTTCGCCAAGGAGATCAGCCGGGCCAAGACCATCGTGTGGAACGGGCCCATGGGCGTCTTCGAGTGGGAGCCGTTCGCGGAAGGCACCGCGGAGATTGCCCGGGCCATGGCCGAGAGCGACGCGGTCACCATCGTGGGCGGCGGCGACTCGGCGGCCGCGGTGGAGAAGTTCGGCCTGGCGGACAAGATGAGCCACGTGTCTACGGGCGGCGGCGCGTCGCTGGAGTTCCTGGAGGGCAAGGAGCTGCCGGGCGTCGCCGTGCTGAAAGACCGGCCGCAATAAGAAGCGGCTCGATCGCGGAGGAGAACGATGCGTAAGCCTTTGATCGCCGGCAACTGGAAAATGCACAAGACGGTGGCGGAGGCGCTGGCGTTCGCCGACGAGATCGAGCCGCTGCTGGAAGGCGTGGAGGCGGTGGAAGTGGCGGTGTGCCCGCCTTTCACCGCCCTCTACGCGCTGGGCCAACGTCTCAAGGGTACTTCCATCCGCCTTGGGGCGCAAAATATGCATGAGGCGCCCCAAGGCGCTTTTACGGGCGAAGTGTCGGCCGCGATGCTCAAGGAGGCGGGCTGCACGTACGTCATCCTCGGCCACTCCGAGCGGCGGCAGTATGAAGGCGAAACGGACCAGCGCGTCAACGCCAAGGTGAAAGCGGCCGCCGCGGCCGGGCTGCGCCCTATCTTGTGCGTGGGCGAGAGCTGGCAGGAGCGGCAGGCGGGACGGACCGAGGAAGTTGTAAGCCGGCAGGTGCGGGCGGCGCTGGACGGCCTGCCGGCGGACGCGGCGGCGCCGCTGGTCATCGCGTACGAACCGGTCTGGGCCATCGGGTCGGGCCAGACGCCGACGCCGGCGGACGCCAACGCGGTGGCCGCGCTGATTCGTCGCCTGCTGGACGAGCTGTTCGGCGGCGACGTCGCGGCGGGCGTCCGGATCTTGTACGGCGGCAGCGTCACCCCCGACAACATCGCGGCATTTGTCAAAGAACCCGACATCGACGGCGCGCTGGTGGGCGGCGCGAGCCTTACCGGGGCGTCGTTCGCCCGCATCGTGCGCAACACGGAGGCGATCTATCGTGAGTCTCATTGAAGCCATCGTGGCCCGCGAGATCCTCGACTCGCGCGGCAACCCCACCGTCGAGGTGGACGTGTACCTCGTGGACGGCGCCATGGGCCGGGCCGCGGTGCCTTCGGGCGCGTCCACCGGGGCCTTTGAGGCCGTGGAACTGCGGGACGGCGACAAGAGCCGCTACTTGGGCAAAGGCGTCCAGCAGGCGGTGCGCAACGTCAATGAGGTCATCGCGCCGGAGCTCATCGGCATGGACGCGTCCGAGCAGGCGGCCATCGATGGCCGCATGATCGAGCTTGACGGCACGGAGAACAAGAGCAAGCTGGGTGCCAACGCTATTCTCGGCGTCTCGCTGGCCGTGGCCAAAGCCATGGCCGCGTCGCTGGACATACCGCTGTACCGCTACGTCGGCGGCCTGGCGGGCCGGCAGCTGCCGGTGCCGCTGATGAACATCCTCAACGGCGGCAAGCATGCGGACAACAACGTTGACATTCAGGAATTCATGATCATGCCGGTCGGCGCCGCCTCCTTCTCCGAGGCGCTGCGCATGGGTGCGGAAGTGTTCCACAACCTGCGGGCCGTGCTGCGCAGCAAAGGGCTCAACACGGCCGTGGGCGACGAAGGCGGTTTCGCGCCCGACTTGCCGTCCAACAAGGCGGCGCTGGACGTCATCATGGAGGCCATCGAGCGGGCCGGGTATCGCCCCGGGGAAGATGTCGTCCTGGCGCTGGACGTGGCGGCCACGGAGCTGTTCAAGGACGGCAAGTATCACCTGGCGGGCGAAGGCGTCGCGTATGACACGGACGGCATGATCCGCTTCTACCAGGACTTGGTGGCCCAGTATCCCATTTACTCCATCGAAGACCCGCTGAGCGAGGAAGAATGGGAAGCCTGGCGCATCCTGACGGCCGAGCTGGGCCACAAGGTGCAGCTGGTCGGCGACGATTTGTTCGTCACCAACACCAAGCGGCTCACGCGCGGCATTGAGTTGGGCGCGGCCAACTCCATCCTCGTCAAGGTCAACCAGATTGGGACGCTGACCGAGACGATGGAGGCGGTGGAGAAGGCGCACAAGTCCGGGTACACCGCCATCATGTCGCATCGCTCCGGCGAGACGGAGGATACGACCATCGCCGATCTGGCCGTGGCGCTCAACACCGGCCAAATCAAGACCGGCGCGCCGAGCCGCACCGACCGGGTGGCCAAGTACAACCAGCTGCTGCGGATCGAGGAGGAGTTGGGGGCGGCCGCCTGGTACCCGGGCAAGGCGGTGTTCGCGCGGTTGAAGCGGTAAGCCCGCACGGACGACGAGCGTTCTGCGAAGGGCGAAACGACCGGCGCCGGCTCCGGCCGGCGCCGATCGTTGTCCGCTGAAAGCGGTGTATGTTAAAATGTCGTTTGTGCAAATTGGGAATGGTGCGGACAAGCTTCCTCGTGGGGAGGTGCGGGCGTGACCCTTTTTCTGATGGTGTTGCAGCTGCTGATCGGGATCGCCCTGACCATCGTCGTCGTGCTTCAGAAAAGCAAAGGCGAAGGGCTCGGCTCTATCGGCGGCGGCGCGCAGATGTTTTTTGATCAGGCGCGCGGGCTGGACAAGGTGCTGGATAGGGCCACGGTCTACCTGGCCACGGCTTTCATTTTGATCTCTATCGTGATCAGCATTTGGGGTTGAGAAGATTTAGGGAGGCAGCGCACATGGACGTAACAACCGCTGCATATCTGGCGCTGGCTGCCGGCGCGCTCGCACTTCTGTTCGCGTTCACCTTGTTTGGGCGCGTCCGCCGCTATGACGCCGGCACGCCGCGCATGCAGGAGATCGCCGCCGCCATTCAGGAAGGCGCGATGGCGTTCCTGCGGCGGGAGTACCGGACCTTGTCGGTGTTCGTGCTGGCCATGGTCGTGGTGATCTTCCTGGCCGGCACGCTGACCAGCGGCCCCGGTTCCATGCAGCCCACTACGGCCGTCGCGTTCCTGCTGGGCGGCTTGACCTCGGCGTCGGCGGGCTTCATCGGCATGCGGGCCGCGACGCAGGCGAACGTGCGCACGGCCAACGCGGCCCGGACGGGCGGCTTGGTGGATGCCTTGAACGTCGCGTTCTCGGGCGGCGCCATCATGGGCATGTCGGTCGTCGGGTTGGGGCTGGCCGGCTTGTCCGTCGTGGTGTTGCTGTTCGGCGACGCCAGCAATCCTGACACGTTCAACATCGTCAACGGCTTCGCTCTGGGCGCGAGCTCCATCGCCCTCTTTGCCCGTGTCGGCGGCGGCATTTACACGAAGGCGGCCGACGTGGGTGCCGACCTGGTCGGCAAAGTGGAAGCCGGGATTCCCGAGGACGACCCGCGCAATCCGGCGGTCATCGCGGACAACGTGGGTGACAACGTCGGCGACGTGGCCGGCATGGGCGCGGACTTGTACGAGTCGTATGTTGGCTCCATCATTGCCGCTATGGTGTTGGGCGCCACGCTTTACGCCAGCCGCACGTTCTCCTCGCCCGTCGTGGTAGCGCTGCCGCTGCTGGTCGGAGCGGTGGGCGTCGTGGCCGCCATTTTGGGCACGTTCTTCGTGCGCGGCGGCGCCGATCCGCAAAAGGCGCTGAATAACGGCACGTTCGCCGCGGCCATCCTGGGCTTGATCGGCATCTTCCTGGTCACGCGGCTGCTGCCGCAGGGCGGTTTCGCGCTGTTCGTGTCCGTCGCGGCGGGCTTGGCGGTCGGCATCGCCATCGGCTCGCTGACCGAGTATTTCACCTCCGCCAAGTACAAGCCCACCCGCTCCATCGCCGAAGCTTCCACGACCGGGACGGCCACCAACATCATTGAGGGCCTCGGCGTCGGCATGCTGAGCACGGTGGCGCCGATTCTGCTCATCGCCGTCGGCATCGCCGTTTCGTACTTCGTCTGCGAGGCCGCGGTGCCCGGGATGGGCCTGTACGGCATGGCGATGGCGGCCGTGGGCATGCTGGCCACGACGGGCATGACGGTGGCGGTGGACGCATACGGGCCCATCGCCGACAACGCGGGCGGCATTGCCGAAATGTCGAACCTGGATCCGAAGGTGCGGCAAATCACGGACAGCCTGGACTCGGTGGGCAACACGACGGCGGCCGTGGCCAAGGGCTTCGCCATCGGCTCGGCCGCGCTGACGGCCCTGGCGCTCTTTACGGCGTACTCGCAGGCGGCCGGAATCACCGCCATCGACTTGCTGAATCCTCTCGTCATCATCGGACTCTTGATCGGCGCCGTGATGCCCTTCCTGTTTGCCGCCATGACCATGCAGGCGGTCGGCCGCGCCGCGTTCGACATGATCAATGAAGTGCGCCGCCAGTTCCGCGAGATCAAGGGCCTGATGGAAGGCAAGGCCAAGCCCGACTATTCGCGGGCCGTTGACATCAGCACCGGCGCGGCGTTGCGGGAGATGATCCTGCCGGGCTTGCTGGCGGTCATTGTGCCGCTGGCCGTCGGGCTCATCTTGGGCAAGGCGGCGCTGGGCGGCGCGCTGGCGGGCGCGCTGATTACCGGCGTGCCGCTGGCGCTGATGATGGCCAACGCGGGCGGCGCGTGGGACAACGCCAAGAAGCATATTGAGGGCGGCGCCCACGGCGGCAAGGGGAGCCCGGCCCACGCAGCGGCGGTGGTGGGCGACACGGTGGGCGACCCGTTCAAGGACACCGCGGGCCCGTCGATGAACATTCTGATCAAGTTGATGGCCATCGTGTCGCTGGTGTTTGCGCCGCTGTTCGGCGCGGGGCTGTTCGGCTAAGCGGCTCGACTTCCCGGATGCGGCTTTCCGCCGCCTCAACCACGAGGGATGACGCGACCCGGCCCGCCGGGCTTGCCGGCCTGGCGGCGCCGGGTCGTTCGTTGACACGGATCCCACGGCTGGTATAATGAAGGTGCACGAGGTGGTGCCGATGGCGGAACCGAGGGCTGTCGCGACGAACCGGAAAGCGCGGCACGAGTACGAGATCCTGGAAACGCTGGAGGCCGGCCTCGTGCTGACCGGGACGGAGGTCAAGTCGCTGCGCGGCGGGCGGGCGAACCTCAACGACGCGTTCGCCCGCGTCGTCAACGGCGAAGTGTTCCTTTACAACATGCACATCAGCCCGTACTCGCACGGCAATCGCTTCAACCACGATCCGCTGCGCACCCGCAAGCTGCTGCTGCAGAAAGACGAAATCCGGCGGCTTGTGGGCAAAACGCGGGAGCAGGGCTTGACGCTCATCCCGCTGCGCATATACTTTAATGAGCGAGGCTGGGCCAAGGTGGAGCTGGCGCTGGCCCGCGGCAAGAAGAAGTGGGATAAGCGCGAGGCCATGGCCCAGCGGGACGCCCGCCGCGAAGCGGAGCGGGCGATTAAAGCGGGAGCGGTTCGTTGACCGATCGTCTGCACGGGGGCGAGTAGGCTCGACGCGGCGAGCGGGGACGACGGATAAGCGGGTCGAGGTTCCACCAGCTCGTAAAAACGGTGGGCGTCAAATAAACGCCAACGAACCTGCTTTCGCTGCGGCCGCTTAAGAAACGCTAGCCGCACGTCGCAGCCGCTGAGCCTGCACAGCGGCTGATGGCGTCATAGCTTGCAGGCTTGCTTCCCTCGGCTGCCTGGAAGAGGGAAGGACATCTGACGGGCTGGCCCGGCCGGCATCCTGCCTATGGGAGGCCGCCAGGGCGAGAGGAAAACATAGGCTACACCCGTAGAAACCGTCGTAACTGCCGTTGCGGACCCGGCGTGCGACTCGCCGGCGCCTCCACCAGGAACGCAGGCCCGCCCATAAGGGCGGGCTTTTTTCTTGGCGCTCACACTTGGTGGTTTCGGCTTTTTTCGAACCGCTGCGATTTTCTCATGCAAAGGCGCGGCGAGCGCGAGAAAATGGCAATTTTCACCGGGCTGCGGTGAGGAATTTCGACGAACGCGCCGAAAGAAGGAGGCCAGGAGGCGAATGCGATGGAGCGGGGTTCCCGCCTCTTGGCCGTGTTGCTTCTTGCGTGGCTGGGCGTGATGGCCTGGGCCGTGGGAGCCCGGGCGGCCATCGAACTGCAGATCGACGGGCGGACGGTCACGACCGGACCGGCGCTGGCGCTGCTGGGGCTGGGTCTTGGCGTCGCCCAACCCGTCTTGCAGCATGAGCTGGGCGTGCTCGTCGACGACTCCACGTTCCCGGTCGTCACCCTCGTGTACGGCAACCGCATGGCCACCATTGTCGTGGACGACCGCCGGGCCGTGGTGGACGGGCGCCGCGTGGAGCTGCAGGCGGCGCCGGAGGTGCACGCCGGCGTCTTGTACGTGCCGCTCCATCTGGTGGCCGACATGGTGGGCCTGCGGGTCGAGTGGGACGTGTTGTCGGGAACCCTGCGCCTGGAACATCGCACGCAGCCGGCCGCACCGGCGCTGGCCTTCGTCCCGGCGGGCGGGCACCCGGCGGCGCCGCTGGCTGCCGAAGCGCCGGGCACGCCGCCGCAGGCCGCGCCCATGGCCGATGGGCTGGCCGCGGCTCAGCGGGAGCCGGGGCTGGCTCCGGCCACGCCGGCGGAACCGGAAGCACGGCCGGAAGACACGCCGCGCCCGACGGAGGTTGAGTCCCCGTTGTGGCCCGGACGCGAAGCGGAGCCGGAGCCGGGGCCCGAACCCGAGCCTGCTCCGTCCGGCTGGCTGCAGGCCGGGGCCGCCGAAGAAAACCTGCCTGGCGGCGAGGGCCTTGCGGGCGAGGAACGGGCAGAGCGGCTCTTGGGACAAGAAGCGGCGGAGCTCCTCGGCGGGGAAGCGGTGGAGGGGCTTCTGGGACACGAAGCGGTGGGGGAACTCCTTGACGAGGGAGTGGCGGTCCTAGGCGAGGAAGCGGTGCAGGCGCTCTTCGGAGAGGAAGATTTGGCGCCCGCCGTCGCGGCCGGCGAGGACTCGTTCCCAAACTTGGCTGGCTGGCTCGAGCTGTTGGCGGAAATGCTGGATGCGGAGCCGGCGCCGCCTCCCATCGTCGAGGCGCCGGCCGTTCTGCATCAAGTCGACTTGTTCGTCGACAACGGGCGCGTCGTGCTGGAGGTGGGCGCGGACAAAGCCGTCGCCCCGCGCGCCATGTACTTGCCCAACCCGGCGCGCTTGGTCGTGGACGTGCCCAACGCGGTGCTGGCCACGGGCTGGCGCACTCTGCCCGGCGACGGCAAAATTGTCACCCAGCTGCGGGCCAGCGCCACGCCGGACGGCGGCGTGCGCCTAGTGGCCGATTTGACCGCGCCCACGGGCTACCGGCTGCAGGCGGACGCCGACGGCCGCCGCTTCGTCGTGCAGCTAAACCAGCAAATCCGGAGCGTGTCAGCTGAACCCACCGCGGTGGGCGGCTTGTCGCTCTGGCTCGAGACCACGGGACCACTGCGGTATTCCGCTTTCGTCCTGCGGCAGCCGGCGCGCGTCGTCATCGACCTGGCGGGCGCGACGGTCGAAGGTCCCTGGGAGGCGGCCGTCGACAGCCCCTTCGCGTCCAGCGTGCGGGTGAGCCAATACGCGCCGGACGTGGTGCGGGTGGTGGTGGAGCTGCGGGGCACCACTGCGGCGGCGCTGTTTACCAGCCGCCTGGCGGCCGCTGTGGAGGGGGAGGCGCAGCCGGGCGCGGACGGCCGCGTGGCCCTGGTCTTGCATCCGCTGACCGGCGTGGTCGTAGAGCGCAGCCGGGACGCGGCGCCGCCGCTGGGCAACGTGGTCAACGTGGCGGTGCTGTACGCCGGGGAGACGGAGTTCGTGCTCATCGAGGCCGACACGCCGCTGCAGCCCGTCTTGCGCCGCCTGCGGGAGCCCGAACGGCTGGTCGTTGATTTGCCGGGCACGCAGGTAGCCCGGTCCCTCGGTTTGACGGGCGGCGGCTTGTCTGGGGGCGTTGTGGCCACCGTACGGGCGGGCCAGGCGGAGCCGACCATGAGCCGCATCGTGGTGGAGCTGAATCAAATAGCGGAGCACCACCTGATGGTTTCGCCGGACGGCCGCCGCGCCGTCTTGGCGCTGCGGCGTTCGCACCTGGCCGGACGCACCATCGTCGTGGACCCGGGCCACGGCGGCCGGGATCCGGGCGCCATCGGCTATTCGGGCACGTACGAAAAAGACGTGACGCTGGCCATTGGCTTGCTGGTGGCCGACATGCTGGAAAAGGCCGGGGCCACGGTCGTCATGACGCGGCATGAGGACGCGACTGTCGAGCTGTCCGCGCGGACGGCGCTCGCCAACGCGGTCGGCGCCGACGCGTTCGTCAGCATCCACGCCGACGCGGTGGGCTTCGGCCGCATCGCCAGCGGCACGTCGACGTTTTTCTATCCGGAGAACGGTGACGCCGCCCGGTCCGTGAACCGCCGCTACGCGGAGGCGATCCATACGGAAGTGCTGGGGCAGCTGGGGCTCAACGACCGCGGCGTGCACCAGCGGGCGCTGTACGTGGTGCGCAACACCGTCATGCCGGCGGCGTTGGTGGAAGTAGGTTTTATCGATAATCCCAGCGAAGAAAAACTGTTGCTCGACCCGGACTTTCAGGCGCGCGCCGCCGCGGGCATCGTGCAAGGCATCGTGCGCTTTTTCGCGGAAGAACAGCAACTGGACGTGCCGCCGGCCCGCCGGGAATGGCAGCTGGCTGCGGAACAGGCCGTCAGCGGCTTTTTGGCCGCCGGCGAGCTGCCGGCCGAGGCGTTGGCGCTGGAGCCGATGGCGCTCGTGAGCGCCGTGCCCGAGCCGCTGCAGGACGGCGGCTTCTAGGCCGCGGGACGCCGCCTCTTGGGAGAGACACGCCGTGCCTCGAGCGTTGCGCTATCTGGTGGCTTTCCTCTTCGTGCTAGGGCTTATTGCCATCCTCCTTTACGGTTTCCGCCGGCAGTCCGTGCTGGATCGGCTGCTGCAGCCTGGGCCCGAGGGCGCGGCAGAGGTGGCGGTGACGCTGTTTTTCGCGGACGCGTTCGGCGAGTGTCTCGTGGCCGAGACGCGGCGCTTGCCCGCCGGAGACGATTTGCCGCTGCGGGTGCTGCAGGCGCTGGCCGAGGGGCCGGCGTCGCCGGATTTGGTGGGCACCATCCCGGCCGGCGCCCGCGTCTTGTCCGTCACCGTGCAAGACGGCTTGGCCATCGTCGACTACAGCCGCGAGCTGCGCGACAATCATCCCGGCGGCAGCGCCGGCGAGATGCTGACCGCGTACGCCATCGTCGGCAGCCTGGTGGCGCTGAAGGGCATCGACGCGGTGCAGATTTTGCTCGAAGGAGAAGTCGTCGAGACGCTGGTGGGCCACTTGATTTTCTCCGAGCCGATGACGGTGCCGGAAGAAGCGCTGCAGGCGGGGCGCATCTGCTGGTGACGGGAACAATAGTGTTGAATTTCGATTGCAGCGGCAGGGGCGGCAGCCGCCGAAGGACGGGGAACAACGGTGGTATGGCGTAACCGAGCGGTGGCGGTCGTGGGGCTGGGCGTCAGCAACATGGCCGTCATTCGTTATTTGGCCGGGCGCGGCGCGCGCCTGACCGGTTTCGATCAGAAGACGGAGCAGGCACTGGGCGCGAAAGCCGAGGAGCTGCGGCGGCTGGGCGTGCGGCTCGTGCTGGGGCCCGACTACCTGGAGCGGCTGGACGGCGCCTGGGACGCCGTCTTTTTGACGCCGGGCATGCCGAAAAACGCACCCGCGCTGCAGCGGCTGCGGGAGCGCGGTGTACCCTTTTTCAGCGAAGTCGGGCTGTTTTTTTCGTTGTGCAAGGCGCCCATCGTGGGCATCACGGGCAGCAGCGGCAAAACGACGACTACGACGCTGGTCGGCGAGATGCTGCGGCGGGGGCCGCGCCCGGTCTACGTGGGCGGCAACATCGGGCAGCCGCTGCTGGAGGTGGCCGAGGACATCCCCGGCGACGCCTGGGTCGTGCTGGAGCTGTCCAGCTTCCAGCTGGAGATGCTGGACCGGAGCCCGCATGTGGCTGTCGTCACCAACGTGACGCCGAACCACCTGGACGTGCACGGCACGATGGAGGCGTACGTGGCCGCGAAGCGGCGCATTTACGAGTTCCAGCGGCCCGGTGACGTGGCGGTGTTCAACGCCGACGACGAGACGACTCGGGCCATGGCCGCGCTGTCGCCGGGGCGCCGGCTGGCTTTCAGCCTGGAAGAGGAGCAGCCGGAAGGCGCCTGGCTGGACGGCGACCGCATCGTCGCGCGGGTCAGGACCCCGAGCCGGCCGGGACGGGCCCAGCCGGTCGTCGTCTGCACGCTGGCGGACATCCGCGTGCCCGGGCGGCACAACGTTGCCAACGTGCTGGCGGCGGTGGCGGTGGGCTCCGCCTGCGGGTTGAAGCCGGAGTGGATGCGGGACGCGATCGCCGCGTTCCGGGGGGTGCGGCACCGGCTGGAGCTGGTGGGAACCTGGAACGGCATTCGCTTTTACAACGACTCCATCGCGACCAGCCCGGCCCGGGCGGTGGCGGGGATACGCTCGTTCGCCGAGCCTATCGTGCTCATCGCCGGCGGGTACGACAAGAAGCTGCCCTTCGATGAACTGGCCGCCGCGTTGCCGGGACGGGTGCACACGGTGGTCCTGCTGGGAGCTACGGCGGCCAAGATCGAGCAGGCGATCGCAGCGCACAGCGAGAAAACAGGAGCTGTACCCCCGCGCATCGTCCACGCCGGCAGCTTGGAGGAAGCGGTGGAGCAGGCGCGCCTTGCCGCACGGCCGGGCGACGTGGTGCTTTTGTCGCCGGCGTGCGCGAGCTACGACATGTTCCCCAATTTCGAGGTGCGGGGCGACCGGTTCCGGGAGCTGGTGGCCCGGTTCTGCGAACCGCCCGCCGCTGCGGAGTGAAACGGGCTTTGGCGCTGGCGCTGCTGATTGACTTCGGCAGCACGTTCACGAAGCTGACCGTCGTCGACGTGGAGGAAGCGCGCCTGGCGGCGCAGGCCGTGGCGCCGACGACCCCGGAGGACGTCACCGTCGGCCTGCGGCAGGGGTTGGCCCGGCTGGCCGCCCAGGGCGTGCGAGAGAAAGATTTGCGGCTGCGGCTGGCGTGCAGCAGCGCGGCGGGCGGCTTGCGCATGGTGGCCGTGGGCCTAGTGCCGGAGCTGACCGCCGAAGCCGCCCGGCGCGCGGCGCTGGGCGCGGGCGCGCGGGTGGTGGCCACGCTGGCGTACAAGCTGTCGGCGTCGGACGCGCAGCGGATCAAGGAGCTCGCGCCCGACATCGTTCTGCTCGCGGGCGGCACAGACGGCGGCAACCGGGACGGGCTGCTGGCCAACGCACAGCGGCTCGCGGAGGCCCGTATAACCGCACCGGTGGTCGTAGCGGGCAACCGGGAGGCCGCGGGCGAAGCGGCCGCCTTGCTGGCCGCGGCGGGCATCGCTGTGCGTGTGGCGGACAACGTTATGCCGGAGCTGGGCGTCCTGCAGGTGGAGCCGGCCCGCGCAGCCATCCGCGAGCTGTTTCTGGAGCGCATCGTGCAAGCGAAAGGGCTGGACGCGGCGCGGCGTTATGTGGAGGATGTGGTGATGCCTACGCCGGCCGCGGTGCTCGCGGCGGCGGAGCTTTTGGCCCGCGGCGCGGGCGGGGAGCCGGGCTTGGGCGAAGTGGCGGTGGTGGACGTCGGGGGCGCCACGACCGACGTTCATTCTGCGGCCGCCGGCGCGCCGGCCGCAGCCGACGTGACGGTCAAAGGTTTGCCGGAACCTTGGGCCAAGCGGACGGTGGAAGGGGACTTGGGCGTGCGGGTCAGCGCCGCGTCGCTGGTGGAAGCCGTCGGCGCCGACGTGGTGGGACGTGCGGCCGGCCTGGCGCCGGATGAGGTGCGGCGCATGGCCGCGGAGCTGGCGCGAACGCCCGCGCGGCTGCCGCAAAGCGAGCGGGAACGGGCGCTGGACCGCGCGCTGGCGTGGGCCGCGGCGAGGACAGCCATGCGCCGGCACGTGGGCAGGCTGGAGGTGCGCGCCACGCCGCTGGGGACGCGGCGGTTTCAGGTCGGCAAAGACTTGTCCGCTTTGCCGGCGCTGATCGGTACCGGCGGCGTCATCGTGCACGGCGGCTTCGCCCGGGACGTCCTGCAGAGCTGTCTCGCCGACGGCGCGCCGGACGAGGAGCGGCATCTGCTCTTGCCGCGGGCGCCCGCGCTGCTGGTGGATGCCCACTATCTGCTGGCCGCGGGCGGGCTTTTGGCCCAGCGCCTGCCCGAGGTGGCCTTCGCTTTGCTCAAACAGCATTTGCAGCCGGTATAGCCGCGAGGCCGGCGCAGGGAGGCAGACATGCATGTCACGCCCGGACGGACGGGCCAGCGACGAGCTGCGCCCGGTACGGATTTACCGGCATTACACCAAGTATGCCGAGGGATCGGTGCTCATCGAGATGGGCGACACCCGCGTCATTTGCACGGCGTCGGTGGAGGACCGGGTGCCGCCGTGGCGGCGCGGGCAAGGCGCGGGCTGGGTGACGGCGGAGTACGGTATGCTGCCGCGTTCCACCGCTTCGCGCACGCCCCGCGAGGCGGCCCAGGGGCGGCAAGGCGGCCGCACGCTGGAGATTCAGCGCCTCATCGGCCGCGCGCTGCGCGCCGTCGTCGACTTGTCATGGCTGGGCGAGCGGACCATTACGCTGGACTGCGACGTCATCCAGGCAGACGGGGGTACGCGCACGGCGGCCATCACGGGGGCGTTCGTGGCGCTGGTGGACAGCCTCGCCAAGCTCGAGAAAGATCTGGCCGAGCAAGGGCTCATTACGCCCGCACCCAAGCTGCCCGTGAACGATTTCGTCGCGGCGGTCAGCGTGGGCGTCGTCGGCGGCCAGTCCGTACTGGACTTGAACTACGCCGAAGATTCGGTGGCCGAGGTGGACATGAACGTCGTGATGACGGGCGCCGGCCGGATCGTGGAGGTCCAGGGCACGGCCGAGGGCGCGCCGTTTGACCGGCGAGCGCTGGGCGAGCTGCTGGATTTGGCGGAGAAGGGCATCGCGCAGCTCATCGCCGCGCAGCGGGAAGCGCTGGGGCCGGAGCTGGCGGCGCGCATCGGAAGTGACACGGCATGATCGAGCTGGTGGTGGCGACGCGCAACGCCAATAAGCTGCGGGAGCTGACGGCGCTGCTGGCTGGTTTGCCCGTGCGCTTGCGCAGCCTTGCCGAGTTTCCCGGCGCGCCGGAGGTTGAGGAGACGGGCGCGACGTTCGCCGAAAACGCAGCCTTGAAGGCTTTGGCGGCCGCGAAATATACGGGGTTGTGGGCCCTGGCGGACGATTCGGGCTTGGAGGTAGACGCGCTGGACGGCCGCCCCGGCGTCTGGTCGAAACGCTTCGCGGGGCCGGGCGCGACGGACGCCGACAACAACGCCAAGCTCTTGCAGCTTCTGGCGGACGTGCCCGACGAGCGGCGCACCGCCCGCTTTCGCTGCGCTATCGCGATCGCCGCGCCCGACGGACGGGTGTATGTCGACGAAGGTACGTGCGAAGGCGTCATCGCCCGCGAGCCCCGGGGTCACAACGGCTTCGGCTACGATCCGCTGTTCGTCGTCCCGGAGCTGGGCAAGACGTTCGCCGAGCTGCCGCCGGGCGAGAAGGACCGGATCAGCCATCGCGGCCGGGCGCTGCAGGCCGCTCGCCGGCGCTTGCTGCAGCTGCTGGCGGCCGGCTGACCGGGGCGGCCGGCTGGGGCTGCCGGCCGTCCACGCGGCGGGAAGACTTGTGTTATAATGAATCTCGCGTCGGGGAGTGGCGCAGCTTGGTTAGCGCGCGTGCCTTGGGAGCACGAGGTCGGCGGTTCAAATCCGCTCTCCCCGACCATCGTTTTCGCGCCCGTGCTTGCGCTGGCAGCCTGACATCGTGTATAATTTCCTCTGTCGGGCGGGCGTAGCTCAGTGGCCTAGAGCACCGGCCTTCCAAGCCGGGGGTCGCGGGTTGGAGTCCCGTCGCCCGCTCCAACTAGCGCCCGTAGCTCAGATGGATAGAGCAGCTGCCTTCTAAGCAGCGGGTCGCGGGTTCGAGTCCTGCCGGGCGCGCCAGTCGCAGCTACTCGCGGTGGGTGTAGCTCAGCCGGTCAGAGCGCCAGGTTGTGGCCCTGGAGGTCGTGGGTTCAAGTCCCATCACTCACCCCATCCAAGAAGAAACTCCTCGTTCCGTGGGAACGAGGAGTTTTTTTTCGTCGGCGCTCAGGGCCCTGCGCGGCCGGGCGCGCATGCGCGCCCGGCATTTTGGCCATGCTCCCTTCGGGGGTCATCGTCTTTGGCGTGGTGGGCCGTCGCGTTGCCGTGCCTGCTGGTGTTGTCGCTGTGGCCCGTGACGCTGGCGGCGACGCTGCGCCTGGAAGCGGGCCGGCTGGAGATGCACCTTTCGGCCAAAGGGCCGGCGGGCCGCCTGCGGTTCGTCGCGGAATACGCCGCGCCCGACCGCGAGGCGTGGTATGTGGAAGCGCGCTTGGCGCACGTCATTCGCTGGCAGCGCGGCTTGTCCTTTCCCGGGGCCGTCGGAGGGCTGCCGGTCCGGCTGCGGCGGCTGGCGCAGGCGTTGGAGCGCTGGGAGCAGGGCGGCGCAGGCGACGGCTGGGCGGCGGCGCAGGTGCTGGGTTGGCTCGACCCGCGGCGCTGGCGCGCGTGGCTCTCCCGCGGAGGCAAGGGGCCCCGGGGATGGCGCACCGCGGGGCGACTGCTCCGGCGGCTGCGCGTGACGGCGCTAGCGGTGCAGGTGGACGTGGGCACCGGCGAGGCGGCGACGACCGCCTACGCCGCCGGGGCGGCGTGGGCCGCTTGGGGCGTTTTCGCCGGGTGGGCCCAGGGGACCGCGATGTTCACGTGCAAGCCTGTCGCCTCAGTCCGCCCTGTCTACCACCGCCGGGTACTGCGGGTTGCCGCCAAGGCGCGGGGTGTGCTCCCGCAAGGTCCCGCCCTGGTCGCCTTGGCGCTGGCGGCGCTCGGGCAGGGGCGCTCGCAGGACGAGGAAAAAAGTGCGGCGCCCCTTTGACGCCGACCGGCAGGCAAGATATAATAAGATTGCCCTTGTGCCCGTGGCGCAACGGTAGCGCAAAGGACTTTTAATCCTTGGGTTGTGGGTTCGAATCCCACCGGGCACACCAGTTCCAACCCCGCCGGCGCTTCGTCGTCTGCGGGGTTTCGTGCGAGAGTGGCGGAACTGGCAGACGCGCTAGACTTAGGATCTAGTGCCTCACGGCGTGGGGGTTCGACTCCCCCCTCTCGCACCACGTCCTTCCGTGAAAATCATCATGACGCCTCGCTTTCGCGCCACCTTCCTGTCTGTTGACACGTTCCACCGCCTAGGGGATAATGGCAAGAGTGAATCGGGTCATCATCCTTTGCCATGAACGGCATGCCTTGGCGTTATGCCGTATATTCAAGGAGGACGCGGTATGAAGACGACCGTCGAGCGGCTGCCTGATTTCCCGGCCCGCGTGAAGTTGCAAGTGGAAGTAGAGGCCGAGCGGGTGGAGCAAGCCGTCGACCGCGCCTACCGGCGCGTGGCGCGCAGCTTGCGCATCCCGGGCTTCCGGCCGGGACGGGCGCCGCGGAAAGTCGTGGAGATGTACATCGGTAAAGACGCTCTGTGGCAAGAAGCCCTCGAGGACCTGGTGCCCGAGGCGTATCGCGAGGCGACGAAGCAGGCCGCCGTCGAGCCCGTGGCCCAGGCGCACATCGACATCGTGGACTACGGCGAGGGCAAGCCGCTGACGTTCACGGCGGAAGTGGACGTGAAGCCCGAGGTCGTCCTGGGCGCGTACAAGGGCTTGTCGGTGGAAAAGCGCGTCCGCAAGGTGACCGACGCGGACGTGGACGAGGTGCTGGAACGCCTGCGGCAGAACCAGGCGCAGCTGGTGGCGGCGGACAAGACCACCCTGGAGAAGGGCGACTTCGCGGTCATCGACTACGACGGCTTCATCGACGGCCAGCCGTTCCGAGGAGGCGCGGGCCGCGGCGAAATCGTGGAGGCCGGGGGCGGTTCGTTCTTGCCCGGCTTTGCCGAGCAGCTGGTCGGCATGAGCGTGGGTGAAGAGCGCGAAATTACCGTGCGGTTCCCCGACAACGCCCGGCAAGACTTGGCGGGCAAAGAAGCCAAGTTCGTCGTGCGGCTCAAGGAGATCAAGACCCGCGTCGTGCCGGAGCTGGACGACGAATTCGCCAAGGACGTCGGCGACTTCGAGACGCTGGCGGAGCTGCGGGCCGACGTGCGCAAGCGGCTGGAGGAGGCGGCGCAGCGTGAAGCGGACGTGGACCTGGAAGCCGCCCTCATCCGCATGGCCGCGGACAACGCGACGGTGAACATCCCCGAGGTCATGATCGAGCAGGAAATTGAGTTGATGAAGCAGGAACTGGAGTTCAGCCTGTTGCGCAGCGGCCTGCGGCTGCAGGACTACCTGCAGATGAACAACCTGACCGAGGAGCAGCTCAAGGCTGACCTGCGGCCGGGCGCCGAGCAGCGGGTCAAGAACGACTTGGTGCTGGAAGCCATCGGCCGCGCCCAAGGCTTGTCGGTCAGCGAGGAAGAAGTGGACGAGCGCATCCGGGCGCTGTACGGCCCCGGGCGCAACGAGGAAGAGCTGAAGAAGCTGCTGGCCGACGAGGATCGGCGCGCCGTGGCCCGGGAAAATCTCCTGCGGCTGAAAGCTATCCGCTGGCTCATCGACAACGCCGACGTGACGGTGGTCGAGTACGAGCCCGAAACGCCCGCCGTGTCCGCCGAGGCGGAGGAGCCCGCGGCTTCGGCCGGAGAGACTCTTGCGGCGGATTCGGACGAAGGCGAAAAATAGCGGCCGCGCAACCGCGCCCGTAAGCGCGAAAGGCTAGAAAAATTACCAAGGATCGCGGCTTCTCGACGGGGAACAATGCAGCACGAAGCCCCGACAGCAGGCCGCGTTCCAAGCATATACTGGCCAGGGAAGGTGGAAGCCATGGGTGTGCTGGTGCCGATGGTTGTCGAACAGACCAACCGGGGCGAGCGGGCATATGATATTTATTCCCGGCTGCTGAAGGACCGCATCGTGTTCCTGGGCGGGCCCATCGACGACCACGTTGCCAATCTTGTCATCGCCCAGCTGCTCTTCTTGGAATCGGAAGACCCGGACAAGGACATTCACCTGTATATTAACAGCCCGGGCGGCGAAGTCTACTCGGGCCTGGCGATTTACGACACCATACAGTACATCAAGCCCGACGTGTCCACCATCTGCGTGGGCTTGGCGGCCAGCATGGCGGCGGTGCTGCTGGCGGCGGGCGCGAAGGGGAAGCGGTTTGCGTTGCCGTACTCGCGGGTCATGATCCACCAGCCGCTGGGCGGGGTGCGGGGCCAGGCCACCGAGATTGAGATCGAGGCCCGGGAAATCCTCCGCATCAAGCATGCGCTGAACGACATCCTGGCGAAGCACACCGGCCAGCCGCTGGAGCGCATCGAGCGGGACACGGACCGCAACTTCTACATGTCCGCCGACGAAGCTCTCCAGTATGGCATCATCGACGGCGTGCTGCGGGAGCGAGCCCGGAAGGCTCAATAGACGGGATGTGATACGATGTTCAAATTCGGCGACGAAAAGGGCCAGCTGAAGTGCTCCTTTTGCGGCAAGGGGCAGGAGCAGGTCAAGAAGCTCATCGCCGGGCCCGGCGTCTACATCTGCGACGAGTGCATCGAGCTGTGCAACGAGATTATCGAGGAAGAGATGAACGACGACGCCGACGTTGAGCTTGGCAACGTGCCCCGGCCCAAGGAGATCAAGGAGATTCTCGACCAGTACGTGGTGGGCCAGGAAGAGGCCAAGAAGGCGCTGTCGGTGGCCGTCTACAACCACTACAAGCGCATCAACTCTTCCGTGCGCTCCGACGACGTGGAGCTGCAGAAGAGCAACATCTTGCTCCTGGGCCCCACGGGGTCGGGCAAGACGCTGCTGGCCCAGACGCTGGCCCGAATCTTGAACGTCCCGTTCGCCATCGCCGACGCGACGTCGCTGACCGAGGCGGGCTACGTGGGCGAGGACGTGGAGAACATCCTGCTCAAGCTCATCCAAGCGGCGGACTACGACGTAGAGAAGGCTGAGCGGGGCATCATCTACATCGACGAGGTCGACAAAATCGCCCGCAAGTCCGATAACCCCTCCATCACCCGCGACGTCTCGGGCGAAGGCGTGCAGCAGGCGCTGCTCAAGATCCTGGAGGGCACCATCGCCAGCGTGCCGCCCCAGGGCGGGCGCAAGCACCCGCACCAGGAATTCATCCAGATCGACACCACCAATATCTTGTTCATCTGCGGCGGCGCCTTCGAGGGGTTGGAGAAGATCATCGAGCGGCGCATCGGGCAGAAGTCCATCGGCTTCGGCGCCGACGTCAAGTCCAAGGACGAGAAGCCCATCGGGGAGATACTGCGGCAGGTGATGCCCGAGGACCTGCTGAAGTTCGGGCTCATTCCTGAGTTCATCGGGCGCCTGCCCATCGTCGTGGCGCTGGACGCGCTGGACGAAGACGCCCTGGTGCGCATTCTCGTCGAGCCGAAGAACGCCTTGGTCAAGCAGTACCAGAAGTTCTTCGAGATGGACGGCGTCGAGCTGGAGTTCACCGAGGGGGCGCTGCGGGCCATCGCTCGCAAGGCGCTGGAGCGCAAGACGGGTGCGCGGGGCTTGCGTTCCATCATCGAAAACCTGCTGATGGACGTCATGTTCGAGATCCCGTCCCGCAGCGACGTGCAGAAGTGCATCATCGACGAAGGCTGCGTGCTGCGCGGCGAGCCGCCGAAGCTCATCACAGTGGCGACGGCGCGCAAGGCCAAAGCCAAGCGCAAGGAGGAAACGGCCTAACGCCGCGCGGCAGCCGGAGAAAGATGCGCCAGGCCGGAAAACCCGCTGGGTTTTCCGGCCGTTTTTGTTTGCGGGCAGGGGGCGCGGGACATACTACACCCGGCTCGCACGCACTGGCGGGAGGAGGCGACCGGCCATGGAGCTGATGGCCGTCTTCAGCCTGGTGAACTTCTTTTTCGCGGTGGTCATCGGCCTCTACTTTCTCAACCTGCTCCGGGCGCAGCAAGCCAGCCGCGGCGCCATCGAGCGCGAGTCCCGCAAGGAGCTGGAGAGGCTGCGCAAGCTGAAGCAAGTTTCGCTGACGGAGCCGCTGGCGGAAAAGACCCGTCCGGCCACGCTGGACGACATCATCGGCCAGGAAGACGGCTTGAAGACACTGCGGGCGGCTCTGTGCGGCCCCAACCCGCAGCACGTCATCATCTACGGTCCGCCGGGCGTCGGCAAGACGGCCGCGGCGCGCGTCGTGCTGGAGGAGGCCAAGCGCAACCCGCTTTCGCCGTTCAAGAGCGACGCCAAGTTCGTGGAGATCGACGCGACGACGGCGCGCTTCGACGATCGCGGCATCGCCGACCCGCTGCTGGGCTCGGTGCACGACCCCATCTACCAAGGCGCGGGTCCGCTGGGGCAGGCGGGCATCCCCCAGCCCAAGCCGGGCGCCGTCACCAAAGCCCACGGCGGCATCTTGTTCATCGACGAGATCGGCGAGCTGCACCCGATCCAGATGAACAAGCTGCTGAAGGTGCTTGAAGACCGCAAAGTCTTCTTGGAAAGCGCCTACTACAGCTCGGAAGACACCAACATCCCCGAGCACATCCACGAAATTTTCCAGAAAGGACTGCCCGCCGACTTCCGGCTCGTGGGCGCCACGACCCGCATGCCCCACGAAATTCCGCCGGCCATTCGCTCCCGTTGCCTGGAAGTGTTCTTCCGCGCCCTGACGCCCGACGAGATTCGGATCATCGCCGAGAACGCGGCGAAAAAGATCAACTTCCCCATCGACGACGACGCGCTGGACGTGCTGGTGCGCTACGCGCAAAACGGGCGCGAAGCCGTCAACATGGTGCAGATTGCGGCGGGGGTCGTGCAAACCGACGGGCGCCGGCGCATCACGCGGGAAGACATCGAATGGGTGGTGAACAGCGGGCAGTATGCGCCGCGGCCGGAGCGGAAAGTGCCTGACGCGCCCCAAGTCGGGTGCGTCAACGGGCTGGCGGTAACGGGGCCCAACCAAGGCCTGCTCATCGAAGTGGAAGCGTGCGCGACGCCGGCCGCGCCGGGCCAAGGCCGGCTTGTCGTCACCGGAATCATGGAAGAGGAGGAAATGGGCGGGCCCGGCGTCACGATGCGGCGCCGGAGCATGGCCAGGAGCTCGCTGGACAACGTGCTGACCGTTTTGCGCAAGTACTTGCACGTGCGGCCCGACGACTACGACATCCACGTGAATTTCCCGGGCGGCGCGCCCATCGACGGGCCGTCGGCGGGCGTCACCATGGTGACGGCCATCTATTCGGCCATCACCGAGCAGCCTGTGGACAACCGGGTGGCCATGACCGGAGAAGTGTCCATCCGCGGGCTGGTGAAGCCCGTCGGCGGCGTCGTGGCCAAGCTGGAGGCGGCTCGGCTGGCCGGTGCCCGGCGCGTGATTATTCCGAAGGAAAACTGGCAGGAGACGTTCCGGGCGCTGAGCAAGCACGGCGTGGAGGTCGTCCCCGTGGAGCGCATCGAAGAGGTCATTCGCCTGGCGGTGGTACCCGCAGGGAAAGCGGGAGGCCGTGCGAACCACGCGGCTGCGGCCGGCGCGGCGGCGCATTCCGGCTCCGCCGCCGTTTGCCTGCCCAGCTCCTAACTGGTCCGACCTTTTCCAAAAGGGAATGACACCGCAACCCCCGAATAGGCATAAGAAGACGCAGTGTCAGCGCTGCGTCTTTTATGTAAAGGGGGGCTTTGCGCGTGAACGACGATCAGCCCCGCCGCGAACCCGACTTCCACCTGCTCGAGGTGCCCCTGCTGCCCTTGCGCGGGATGATCGTTTTTCCCCATACCGTCACGCCCCTGGAGGTGGGCCGGCCGCGCAGCGTCGAGGCGGTGGAGGCCGCGATCATGGCCGACCGGCGCATCGTCCTGGCGGCTCAAAAAGACGCGGACGTCCAGGAGCCGAAGCTGGACGACATCTACACTGTGGGCGTGCTCTGCGAAGTGCGCCAGGTGCTCAAGCTCCCCGAGGGCCAGCTGCGGGTGCTGATCGAGGGGAAGGTCCGGGTCGAAATCGAGGACATCATCCAGGAGGTTCCATACTACCAGGCGGTCGTCAAGCCGTTGGCTCCCAGCGGCGAAGAAGCGTCGCCGCAGCAGATTGAGGCCCTCGTCCGCACGGCCCGCCGCCTGTTCGAGCAGTATTCCCGCGCCGGCAAGAAGCACCCGGAAGAGCTGGTGCGCTCCATCGTCAGCATCGAAGACCCCGAGCGGCTGCTGAACACCATGGCCTCGCAGCTGACGGTGGACCTGAAAGAGCGCCAGGCGCTGCTGGAGCTGCCGTCGCTGGCGGCGCGGCTTGAGCACTTGTGCGTCCTGCTGACGCGCGAGCAGGAAATTCTGGAGCTGGAGAAGCGCATCCAGGTCCGGGTGCGGCGGCAGATGGAAAAGTCGCAGCGCGAGTATTACCTGCGCGAGCAGATCAAGGCCATCCAGAAGGAACTGGGCGAGGGCGACGACCGGCAGGCCGAGGTCGAGGAGTTCCGCCGCAAGATCGAGGCGGCGGACATGCCCGAAGAAGTGCGCAAGAAGGCCCTGCACGAGCTGAACCGGCTCGAGAAGATGCCGCCCATGACGGCCGAAGCGGTGGTGGTGCGCAACTACCTGGACTGGCTGACGGCGCTGCCCTGGGGCGTGTACACGCAGGATCGCACCGACCTCGCCGCGGCGGAAGCGGTGCTCAACGAAGACCACTACGGCCTGGAGAAAGTCAAAGAGCGCATTCTCGAGTACCTGGCCGTGCGCAGGCTCACTGACGGCACCAAGGGGCCGATCTTGTGCCTGGTGGGGCCGCCGGGCGTGGGCAAGACGTCGTTGGGCCGCTCCATCGCACGGGCGCTGGAACGGAAGTTCGTCCGCATCTCGCTGGGCGGCGTGCGGGATGAAGCGGAAATCCGCGGCCACCGCCGCACGTACGTGGGCTCCCTGCCGGGCCGCATCGTGCAGGCCATGCGGCAGGCGGGGTCCATGAACCCGGTTATGCTGCTGGACGAGGTCGACAAGATGAGCGCGGACTTCCGGGGCGACCCGGCGGCGGCGCTGCTGGAGGTGCTCGATCCCGAGCAAAACCACGCGTTTTCGGACCATTACCTGGAAGTGCCGCTGGATCTGTCGAAGGTGCTGTTTATCACGACGGCTAACACCACGTGGCACGTTCCCCGGCCGCTGCTGGACCGCATGGAAGTCATCACGCTGTCCGGCTACACGGAGGAGGAAAAGGCGGCCATCGCGCGCCGTCACCTTTTGCCGAAGCAGATGCAAAACCACGGCCTGCAGCCGGATCAACTGCTGGTGTCCGACAACGCGCTGCTGCGCATTATCCGCGAGTACACCCGCGAAGCCGGCGTGCGGGGGCTGGAGCGCAACATCGCGGCGTTGTGCCGCAAGGCGGCGCGGGAAGTGGTGTCGGGCGGGCGGCTGCCGCTGCGGGTGACGAAGGACAATGTGCCGAAACTGCTGGGGCCGCCCAAGTATGCCGCCGCGGCCAAGGAGCGGGAAGACCGGGTCGGGCTGGCCCACGGGCTGGCGTACACCGAGTTCGGCGGCGAAGTGCTGGCCTTCGAGGTGTCGGCGGTGCCTGGGAAGGGGCAGCTGACGCTCACGGGCAAGCTGGGTGAAGTCATGCGCGAGTCGGCCCAGGCGGGCTTCAGCTACATCCGCTCCCGGGCGCGGGAGCTGGGGCTCGATCCCTTGTTCTACGAGAAAGTCGACGTCCACTTGCACGTGCCCGAGGGCGCGACGCCCAAAGACGGACCGTCGGCGGGGATTACCATCGCCGTCGCTATGGCGTCGGCGCTCACGCGCCGTCCCGTGCGGCACGACGTGGCCATGACGGGCGAGATCACGCTGCGGGGCCGGATCCTGCCGGTGGGGGGCATCAAAGAAAAGCTGTTGGCCGCCCACCGGGCCGGCGTGAAGACGGTTATCGTGCCGGCCGGCAACGAGAACGACTTGGCCGAGATTCCGCCTCACATCTTGAAGCAGCTGGACGTGCGGCCGGTGGAGCACATGGATGAGGTGCTGGCGCTGGCGCTGCGCGCGCCGGGAGCGGGCGCGCTGCGCGAGGAGGCGGCGGCCGCGGCCGAACTCGAACAGGTGGCGGCCCGTCCGGACTCGCCCGAAGGGCCGGACGTTGAGGAGCCGGTGCCCGCCGGCGACGGGCATGGCGTGCCGGCGCCGCTGCCCGGAACGCCGCCGCCGGAAACGCCGCCGCGCGGGCCGGAGTACTGGGAGGGCGTTTCGTGACGAGACGCCGGAAGTCCATTCAGTGGCACGTGGCGGAACTGGCGGCCACGGCCGTGGACGAAGCGCAGTATCCGCGCCACGAGCTGCCCGAGATCGCGCTGGTGGGGCGATCGAACGTTGGCAAATCGTCGCTCATCAACGCGTTGGTGCAGCGCCGGATTGCCTTCACCAGCAACACGCCGGGCCGAACGCAGACGCTGAACTTTTACGCCATCGACCGGGCCCTTTGTCTGGTGGACTTGCCCGGATACGGCTACGCGCGCGTGCCGCTACGCGTTCGGCAGCGCTGGAAGCCCATGATTGAGGGCTACCTGACGCGGCGGCCCAACCTCATCGGCGTTTTGCAGATCGTCGACATCCGCCACCCGCCCACCGAAGACGATAAGCTGATGGCGGCGTGGCTCGGGCAGCGGGGGCTGTCGGCGGTGGCCGTGGCGACCAAAGCGGACAAGATTAGCCGCAGCCAGCGCCGGGCCCACGTGGAGCGGGCCGCGCGCGAGCTGGGCTTGCCGGTCGTGGCCTTTTCGGCCCAGACCGGCGAAGGCCGGGACGAGGTCATCGAGGTCATCAAGACGATGCTGCTGGAGGCGGAGCTGGCCGGCCGGTCCGACGAGGCCGCCGACGAGCCGGTGGACTAAAGAGTCTCCGCTGCCGGCGGCGCGGCCGGGCTCCCCTGGTTCGACACGACGGCTTCGCCGCGCGGTTCGCTCGCGGTAAGCTCCGCGATAACCCCGGGTTGGCCGGCGTCTGCCGGGCCGCCGTCGGGCCGAAGGCCGCCGCGCTCGGCGACAAGCCGCTTCTCCCGCCCCAGCGCTCGCCGCAGCCGTTCCCGCCACCAGCCTTCAGTTCCTCGCTCTTGCGCCGGCGTTTCTTCCTCCGCCGCGCGTCCGTTGCCTTTCAGCTGCTCCTGGCGGCGCTGCTCCAGGAAAGCGACGGCCACGTCTTTGACGATGGTCGCATCCTCGCCGATGGCCACGATGAGGTGGGCCGGCAGAGCCGCCTGGCCGCGGAACAGGTCTCGGATGAGGCCCCCCGACACCAGCAGCGCCTCGAGGCGCCCGCTTTGCGGGTTGATGGTGTATTCGTCCACGTCGCCCACGAAGGAGCCGCTTTCGGTCAGGATGGGGCTGTTGTAGATGCGGCGCTGGGCGCGGTAGGCTTCCTCCATCTCCGGCAGCTCCGACAGCGGGACGATGACGTCGGTGCCCCGGACCGTCACCGCGTGCTCGCCGATGGAGTGCACGTTCCGAAACGGCAGGCAGCGCGGCTCGCGCCCGAGCCGCGGCGCCAGGACCAGACCGACCACCTTGCGGGCGTCGGCGTCCAGGATGAGCCGGTGGACGCGCCCTATGACCCGTCCCTTGAGGATGTCGTACACGGGCATCCGGCTCAGCCAGCGGCTTTCCATCACGCCCACCTCCAGATGCAGCGTCACTTATGCATATGGACGGCCGTCCGTTCCTATGACCGCCGGCGTAGCGCCGCCGGCGACCCTGCGCTACAATGGGCGTAGCCGAAAGGGGGAAAGGCTCGCACCCATGATTCGCCTGATCGCGCTGGACATCGACCACACGCTGGTCGGCGCCGACCAGTGCATCGCCCCGGCGGATCTTTCCGCCATCCATCGCTGCATGGATGAGGGCGTGGAAATCGTACTGGCCACGGGCCGGACGCGCCCGACGACGGAGCCCATCATCGAGCAGGTGGGACGCCCCGTGGCCGCCATTTGCAACACGGGCGGCATCACTTACGACGAAGCCGGAAACATCTTACAGCGGCTGACGCTCCCGCTGGAGCTAGCCAAGGAAATGCTGCGCCGGATGCAGGAAGACGGCGTGTGGTTCCGGGTGGACGTTGGAGAACAGACGTATGTTCCGGAGCCGCCCGCGGAATGGTTCTCAAGCCGCTGGCCCGTGGTGCACCCGGACGTGGCCTCGATTCTCGACACGCCGCCGGACCAGCTGCTGGTGTTCGGACGCGAGGCGTGCCGGTGGGTGCTGCGCGAGTTCAGTTATCTGGCCGGCGACGTCCAGCTCTTGGTGTTGCCGAGCTTTGACGAACCGGACGTCATACACATCTTGCACCCACGGGCGACGAAGGGGGCTGCGCTGGCCGACTACTGCCGCCGGCGGGGCGTGGCCCGGGCGGAAGTGGCCGCGTTCGGCGACTCGCTGAACGACTTGACGATGCTGAGCTTCGCCGGCTTCAGCGTGGCGGTGGCGGACAGCGACCCGCGGCTGCACGTGGTGGCCGACAAGGTGATGAAGCCCGGCGAGACGCTGGCGGACGTTCTGCTGCAGTTGATGGAGATGCGGCCGCGATGACGCGCCGCGCAAGAGCGTACACGCAGCCCCGGTGACGCGCCGCGCAAGAGCGAACAGGCACCCGCGGCAACGTTCCGCCAAAAAACGAAAAAAAGCTTGCCGGGCCGATGCGCGCGAGAACGCCTGGAGGATGGTTTCGCGCACCGTCGAAATTACACGATCGCGGCGGCGGGAAACGACATACTAAGTTTGGCCTCTTCACACCGCGGCTTAGAAATGAGGTGCTGCCTTTGAAGCGCATTGCAGTGTTGACAAGCGGCGGCGACGCGCCAGGCATGAACGCCGCCATCCGCGCGGTGGTGCGGACGGGCATCGCCAAAGGGCTGGAAGTGTACGGCGTCCGGAACGGCTACGCCGGCCTCATCGCGGGGGAGATGGAGCGGATGACGGCCCGCGATGTGGGCGGCATCATCCAGCAGGCCGGAACGATCCTGCGCAGCGCGCGCTGCCCAGAGTTCAAAGAAGAGTCGGGGCGGCGCAAGGCGCTGCGGAAGCTGGCCGAGCGGGGCATCGACGGGCTCATCGTCATCGGCGGGAACGGCAGCCAGGCCGGCGCGCTGGCCCTCTACGAGATGGGCTTTCCGGTTGTCGGCATCGCTTCCACTATTGACAACGACTTGTACGGCACCGACATCAGCATCGGCGCCGACACGGCCATCAACGTGGCGCTGGAGGCTATCGACCGGATCAAGGCCACGGCGTCGTCGCACACGCGCGCGTTTCTTGTCGAGATCATGGGCCGCGACTGCGGCTACCTGGCTCTGGTCGCGGGCCTGACCGGCGGCGCCGAAGAGATTATCATCCCGGAAGTGGACATTGATCCGGAGACCGTGGCCAAAGAACTGGTTAACGCCTACAAGCGCGGCAAGTCGCACGCCATTTTGGTCGTGGCGGAAGGGGCCAAGCTCGGCGCCGACGAGCTGATCCAGTACTTCAAGGAGAGGCAAGAGGACACGGGCTTTGAGCTGCGCGTCACGGTCCTGGGCCACGTGCAGCGAGGCGGCAGCCCGACGGCCTTTGACCGCATGCTGGGGACGCTGCTGGGCGCCGAAGCGGTGCAGGCGCTGGTCGAGGGCGACTACGGCGTGCTCATCGGCTGGATCAACAACAAGCCGGCCCGCACCCCGCTGCGGGAAGTGGTCGGGAAAGTGAAACCGGCTGACACGAGGCTGTACGAGCTGGCGCGCATCCTGGCGCAGTAGGCGCACGGAGTAGAGGCAATGAGCAGAGGCGCCGGCGGGTTTGGCCCGCCGGCGTTTTTATTGGCCGAGGAGCTCCGGCAGGAAGAGCGGGGAAAGCTGTTGTATCATTGTCCGTTGACAGTGCAGTCTTGTCGGCGGAAATATCGGAACATACCAACGATAATAGTTATTGATGAATCGTAGAAATCGTTCCGGAGAGGGGCGGCGCCGGCGGGCGCCGGGGGTGAGGCGTGGCGCAGCGCATCGAGGCCTACGAGCGGGAGATGGCTCACGTCCGCGGCTCGGCGGCATGGGCGGGCGTCGTCTTGCTGGCGGGTTCCCTGTCGCTGCTGCCCTGGCTGCTGCCGGGGTATCAGGTGTACGTCCTGAATTTCGTGGGCGTCAACATCATCATTGCCATGGGCCTCAACTTCCTCGTGGGATACACGGGGCAAATTTCCCTCGGCCACGCCGGGTTCGTCGCCGTTGGCGCTTACGCCGCGGCCCACTTCGTGCACGCCGCACAAGCGTGGCCGTTGATCGACCGGCTGGGCGGCCCGTTCGTGTGGGCTCTGCTGGCGGGCGGCGCGGCCGCGGCGCTGTGCGGGCTGCTGGTCGGGATCCCCGCCATACGGCTGGAAGGTCCGTACCTGGTCATCGTCACGCTGGGCTTCGGCTTGGCCGTGCAGCAGGTGCTCATCAACTGGCCGGCCGTGTCGGGCGGGCGCATCGGCCTCTTTCTCCCCGCGCCGCGCATCGGCCCTTTCGCGCTGGAGTCGGACCGCAGCCTCTACTACCTGGTCTGGTCGACCGGAGCTCTGCTCGCCTGGATCGCTTTCAACCTAAGCCGCTCGCACGTCGGCCGCGCCTTCATTGCCGTGCGCGACAGCGACATCGCTGCCTCGGTAATGGGCGTCAACTTGCGCCGCATTAAGACGCTGGCGTTCGCCGTCAGCGCGTTCTACGCGGGCGTGGCGGGCGCGCTCCTGGCCTACGTGATGCAGTACTTGGAGCCCACCATGTTCGGCCTGTACGAATCCATCTACTACCTATCCATGATCGTCGTCGGCGGCCTGGGTACCGTTCCCGGCGCCATCTTCGGCGCGGCGTTGCTGACGTGGCTCCAGTACGGGCTGCCGCAGGCCAGGCAGTATTTGCCCGTCGTCTACGGTGCCGTCGTCATGCTGGTAATGGCCCTCGAACCCATGGGGCTGTACGGACGCTGGCTGAAGGTGAAGCGCTGGCTGAAGTCGTGGCCGCTGTGAGGTGGCGCGCTTGTTTTTCTGGCAGCTGGTCGTCAGCGGGCTTTCCATTGGCAGTCTCTACGCGCTGGTGGGGCTGGGCGTCGTGCTGCTCTACCGCACCTCGCGGGTGCTCAATTTCGCCCACGGGGACCTGTCCATGGTCAGCGCCATGACGGCTTACACGCTGATAACCGGCGCGGGCGTCACCTTCGCCGGTGCGGCGGCGCTGACGCTGCTGGCGGCCTTCGCCGTCGGGGCGCTCTTCTACTTCCTTGTCCTTCGGCCCGTCAAAGACGCGACGTTGCTCGGCCAAATCGTGACGACGGCGGGCTTTGCCTTGGTGCTCGGCGGCCTGGCCGTCATCGTCTGGGGCGCCGACACGAAAGCGATGCCGTTTCCTTTGTCGCGCTTCGTCTGGTACGACGTGGCGGGCCTGCGCATCGACCAGCTGACGCTGGGAAGCTTCGTCGTCGCCTGCGCCGCCATGTTCCTCCTGTACCTGCTGGTTCAGCGGACCAAGTTCGGCCTGGCTATGCGCGCGGTGTCCCAGAATGATGCCGCGGCGAAAGTGCTCGGCATTCCGGTGCGGCGCGTGTTAGCCGTCACGTGGGGCGCTTCGGCGGCGCTGGGTGCCGTCGGCGGCCTGCTGCTGGCCCCGGTGACGTTCGTCAGCCCGGCGATGATGTTCGAACCGTTTCTGAAGGGCTTTGCGGCGGCCGTGCTCGGGGGGCTCGACAGCTTGCCGGGCGTGGTCATTGGCGGCTTGGCGCTGGGCGTGCTGGAGAACCTGTTCGCCGGCTACGTCTCGACAGCGTTCAAGTCCACCGTAGCGTTCGTCGCCATCGTGGCCGTGTTGCTGGTGCGCCCGGAAGGGCTGCTGGGGCGGAAGGTCGTGCGGCGGGTGTGACGCGCGCCGCACGGCCGGCGGACGAAAAAACAGAAGGGGGTTGCAGGCGTGCGTCGAGAGGTGCGCAACAGGGTCGTCTGGCTGCTGGCGGTCGCGCTCGCGGCGTTCGCGGCCGCGCCCGCGGCGGCGCAGGAGCGGGGCATTACGCCCTCGGAGATCGTTTTGGGCACGTCGGCGCCGCTGTCGGGCCCAGCGGCGGCGTGGGGCGCGACGGCCCGGGGCATCGCGGCGTATCTGGAGTACATCAACGAACAGGGCGGTATTCATGGCCGCACCCTCCGCTTCATCATCCTTGACGACGCTTACCAGCCGCCGCGGGCGGTGCAAAACGTGCGGCAGCTGGTGGAGCGGGAAGGCGTCTTTGCGCTGGTGGGCATGATCGGCTCGGCCAACGCCGCGGCCACCGCCGACTACATTTTCCGCAACGAAGTAGTCTGGATGACGCCGGCGGTCGAGCAGGAACAGTGGATCGGCAACCCCAATATCGAATACCTGTTCGTCACGTACCCCAACTACTACCACGAAGCCCGCATCCTGACCCGCTACGCGGTGGAGACGCTGGGCAAGCGGCGCATCGCGGTCTTGTACCAAAACGACCAGTACGGCGACAGCGGGCGGCGGGGCGTCCTGGACGAGCTGGCGGCGCTGGGCCTGACGCCGGCGGCCATGGTCTCGTACGAGCTCACGGACGCCGACTTGACCGTGCACGTCCTGCGCCTCGGGCAAGCGCAGGCCGACGCGGTCATCCTGTACGCGACGCCGGCGCACGGCGCGATGGCGGCCCGGGCGCTCGCGCAGCTCAACCCGCGGCCGCAAATCTTGTCGTCGTTCACGCTGGCGGACCCGGTCATGGCCGTCCTGGCCGGCGAGGCGTGGAACGGCGTCATCGTCCCCGCTTACTTCCCGTACCCCGGCACCGACGAAAAGGTCGACCAGGTACTGCAAATTATCCTGGAGCGCAATCCAGACCTGGCCTCGATGGCGTTCAACGCCTTGGCGGGCGTGTCGTTCGTGGAGCCTCTGTTGGAGGGCTTGCGCCGGGCGGGGCCCGACGTGACGAAGGAGAGCTTCCGCGACGCGATGGAGACGATTCAGGACTGGGACGGCGAACTCTTGCGGGGGATTTCGTTCGGCCCGGGCCGCCGGCAAGGGCTGAACCGCATTTTCCTGTCCCAGATGATGGACGGCGTGCCGCACCGGCTGACGGACTGGATCGAGTATCCGGTCGAGTACTAGACGGCGCGGGGCAGAGAACGATGAGGCAACTAGAGGCGGGTGCCGGGCCGCTGCTGGAGGTCCGGCACCTCCGTTTACGCTTCGGCGGCATCCAAGCGCTGGACGACGTCACGCTGGCGGTGCAGCCCGGCCAGCTGGTTTCCATCATCGGGCCCAACGGCGCCGGCAAGACGAGCCTGTTCAACTGCATCTCGGGGCTGTACCGCCCGACGGCCGGCGACATCTTCTTCGCCGGGCGGCGCATCAACGGCCTGACGCCCGACCGCATCGCGGCGCTGGGCATCGCCCGCACGTTCCAGAACATCGAGCTGTTCCGGCATATGACGACGCTGGACAACTTGTTGCTGGGGCGCCACTTGCACATGAAGGCGAGCTTACTGTCCGCGGCCTTCGCCACGCGCCGGTGGTGGCGGGAGGAAGTCGCGCACCGGCGGCGTGTCGAGCAGATTATCGACATGCTGGATCTGCAATCGGTGCGGCACCAGCGGGTAGCGACGCTGCCGTATGGCCTGCAGAAGCTGGTGGAACTGGGGCGGGCCCTGGCGGCGGAGCCGCGGCTGCTGCTGTTGGATGAGCCGTCGGCAGGCATGACGGACGAGGAAAAAACCGATCTCATCTTTACGATCCGGGACGTCCGCGACGAGCTGGGCCTCGCGGTGGTGCTGGTGGAGCACGACATGCGCCTCGTGATGGAAATTTCGGAGCGGGTCGTGGTGCTGGATCGCGGGCGGGTCATCGCGGACGGACCGCCCGAGGCCGTGCGAAGCCAGCCGCAGGTGGTCGAGGCGTACCTGGGCCAGGGGGCGATGGGCGCTGCTGGCGGTGCGTAACGTGGAAAGCCGCTATTTCCGCCGGGTGACGGTGCTGCACGGCGTGTCGCTGACCGTTCGGGAAGGTCAGTTCGTGGTGGTGCTGGGCTCCAACGGCGCGGGGAAGACGACGCTGCTGCGCACCATCAGCGGCCTCATTCCGGATCAGCCGGAAAAGGGCACCATCGAGTTCGAAGGCCGCCGCATCGACCGGATGGACCCCGAAGACATCGCCGCGCTGGGGATCGCCCACGTCGTGGAGGGACGCGGGGTGTTTCCCGAGCTTACGGTGTGGGAAAACTTGCAGCTCGGCGCTTACCGGCGGTCGGACAAGGCGGGGATCCGCCGCGACCTGGAATGGGTGTTCTCACTGTTTCCTCGCCTGAAGGAGCGACTGCGGCAGCAGGCCGGCACGCTGTCAGGAGGCGAGCAGCAGATGCTGGCGATTGGACGGGCGCTCCTGGGGCGCCCGCGGCTGCTGCTGCTGGACGAGCCGTCGGTGGGATTGGCGCCGCGGCTCGTGGACGAGATCGCGGACGTGCTCCGCCAGATCAACCGGCAGGGCACGACGATTTTGCTGGTGGAACAAAACGCCCGCATGGCGCTGCAGGTGGCGGAATACGGTTACGTGCTGGAGACGGGGCGCATCGTGCTGGAGGGAACAGCCGCGGAGCTGGCGGCCAACGAGAACGTGCGGGAGATGTATCTGGGCGTGCAGAAGGAGGCGCCGGTCAAAGGCTACCGGCGCTGGAAGCCGAAGCGGCGCTGGGCGTAAGGCGCCGCCTCGCGCGCGAGACCCTGGCCGCCGCCGGATCGCAAGGCCGAAAGGGACACCGAGGCACCACCCCTCCGGGCACGTGGGCAGGAACTCGACATAAGAATGAGTAAAGGAACAACAATTCTTGCCGGCAGTGGCCGAGGGGGTGGCGAAGGTGGCGGCTTCGGATCGTGCGGCGGACCTGTGGACGGCATCGGCGGGGGAGCGGCGGCCCGCACTGGGTACCGAGACACCGCTGCCCGACGTCTCGGCCTTGTACGAGCGGGCCCGCGCGGCTTTTGCCGCGTGGGGGATCACCGCGCCGCGTGAGCGGGTGCGCGTGCTCGCGCGTCTCCGGCTCCTCGTCGTGGAGCGGCTGGAGGAACTCGCCCGGGTCATCGCCGAGGCCACGGGCAAGCCCGCGTTCGAGGCCATGACCACCGAACTGTTGCCCGTACTTGACACCTTGGCCTGGCTGGAGAAGCACGCCCCGCGCGTGTTGCGCCGGCGGCGCATGCCGACGCCGGTTTTCTTCTTCGGGAAGACGTCGTATGTGGAATATCGCCCTCGCGGCGTCGTCCTCGTCATTTCGCCGTGGAATTACCCCTTTCAGCTTTCCGTCATCCCCGTGGTCACCGCGCTGGCCGCCGGGAACACGGTGATTCTGAAACCATCGGAGGTCACCCCGGCGGTGGGCCGGCTGATCGAAGACCTGTTCGCGCAAGCCGAGCTGCCCGCGGGCGTCGTCCAAGTGGCCCACGGTGACGGGCGGGTGGGCGCAGCGCTGGTGGCAGCGGGCCCGGACTACATCTTTTTCACCGGTTCCGTAGCCACGGGGCGGCGCATCCAGGAGGAAGCGGCCAAGCGGCTGATTCCGACGACGCTCGAGCTCAGCGGGCACGACGCCATGATCGTCTTTGCCGATGCGCCGCTGGAGCGGGCGGTGCGCGGGGCGGCGTGGGGCGCGTTCATGAACTGCGGCCAGACGTGCGTGGCGGTGGAGCGGCTGTACGTGGAGCGCAGCGTGTACGGCGAGTTCGTACGTCGCCTGGCCCGCGAGGCCGAGCGGCTGGCGCGGCAGGGCCGGGAAGCGGGCGATCTTGGCCGCATGACGTGGGATCGGCAAGTGGAGATCGTGCGGCGGCATGTGGAGGACGCGCTGGCCAAGGGGGCGACGCTGGTGGCCGGCGAGCCGCCGGAGAAGTGGCGGGGGCGGTTCATTCCGCCCATCGTACTGGCGGGCGTCACCGACGACATGTTGGTGGCGCAAGAGGAGACCTTTGGCCCCGTCGTGACCGTGAGGCCGTTTGACAGCGAAGACGAGGCGGTGGCGCTGGTAAACCGGTCTGCGTACGGCCTGAGCGCCAGCGTCTGGAGCGGGAACGTGGAGCGAGCCCAGCGCATCGCCTCGCGGCTTGAGACCGGCAGCGTCTCCATCAACGACGTTCTCGTGACCCTCGGAAACCCCAACTTGCCTTTCGGCGGCGTCAAGCAAAGCGGCCTCGGCGCCTATCACGGCGAGGCGGGCCTTAAAGCGTTTTCGCACGAAAAGGCGGTGATGAGAGACTGGCTAGGCCGCAAGACAGAACTCCACTGGTTTCCGTACGAGGGGAAGATGGAGCCCCTTTCGACGCTGCTGCGCTTGTACTTCGGCCCCCGGCGGCGGTGGCTGTCGCTTGTGTGGACGTATTCGGCGTTGCGGCGTAGATAGGAGTCGTTTCCATTGACGTATACATTTTCTAATGAATCGCACGCTGAGACTCCTTGCCGACATGTTGGTGGTTGAGGTGGCGATCCACACATTCGGCACGCCTCGGAGGAACTAGCTCACCAACGAGAGCCGGCCAGCGGAGATTTCTACGACTCTGTCGAAGACGGGTAGCCCTTCGGCCCGGTCGACACCAAGATCACGGTGCTATCCCGGAGTTCGGTTGTGATTATGTTAGCAAGGATTTCCCCGGCTTCCCTATCAAGCGCCGAGTTGATCTCGTCGTTGATCATCACCGGCTTCTTGTTTAGCAGCGAGCGGGCGATGAGCAGCTTTTGCTTCTCGCCGCCGGAAAAGCGGGCGCCGAAGTCGCCCGGGCGTTTGTGGAACAGATCCTGTTCGTTCTCAATGAGCGTGTTTAGCTTCAAGAGTTCGACAAGCCTCCAGATCGCGTCGGGGTCGCAAGACTCCTGCGGGTAAATCATGTTCTCGTAAATGCTCCGGTCAAACAGCTCCATGTGCTGGGAGAGGAAATCCGGGGCGGGTCGCGGTAGCCGATTTTCCTGAGCGCGACGTCGAGCCGTCCCAGAAGCTCGAGAATGGCGAGGAACCGCTTGCCGAATCCGGCGAGGTGAAATGCCGATTTGCCGCTGTTGCCTGAAGTAGGCTTCCCGCTCTTCGTTGAGCAGCCGGTCCAAATGGCGGTTTTCGAGGGCGGTGAACCCGGCGGAGAGAATGGTGGCAGCGTTCTTGAAGAAGTCGATGATGAAAGCGTTCAAGCGCGAGGTGGTGTCCAGGACGCGCCGGATCCCGGTTTCGTTTTGCCGCGAGAGCCTTATAGAGAGATAAGGGATCGCATCGCAAACGAAATTTCATTCAGCAGGTTTTGGTACTCTCCTACGCTCCGGTTGAGGAAGTAGGCGTAATCTTTCGCCTGATTGGCCGCCCATACGACTCGTTTGGAGTGCATCCGTACGGCCTGGAGCATCCAGTTGTTGGGGTAGTTGACGAGCGGGATGGCCATGAACGAAGCGGCCACCCCGGCCAAGTAGCCGAGCTTCGCGGTTCCCTGGCTCAAGAGCCCGGCCAAAAAGTAGGGCTGGAGGCTGAACAGCGTGTAAAGGAAGGTGCTCACGAGAATGTAAGCCGCCACGGGGACTGGTCCGATGCTGTTGGCCACGTCCTTGATGTATGCCCACGGTTGGGCCGTCCGCTTTGCCTCCCCTAATGAAGAAGGATTGGTTTAGTATCAACAATGTTTGTCAGACACTTGGCGGTCAAGGGTCTTAGAATCCATGACATCGTCTTCCCGCGATTGAAAGACAACTAGGCTCTTGCCGCGGCGACCGGCAGGACGGGCCGAGTGGATGTCAAAAAACAAAATATTTCGCCAATACACATGATCGCGGAACCCGGGCGGAGAACAGGTGCGCACAAGGGTGGAGGGCAGGTCCATGTCGGCGGTGTGGAAGTGACGCTTGTTTAGACAAGTCCCGTTCTTGGGGGCCGTGGCCTGCGTGCTGGCCGGCCTAAGCGTGGCTTTGGGCAACGACGGCCAAGCGGCTCTAGAGGCGTTCATTCCGGATGTAAACAGCCAGGAAGCCCATCGCCTCGGCCCGTGGCTGGAGAATCGAGAGTTTCGACTGACCAACGCGGCAGGCGCTCACCCTTCTTCGCGCGAAAAAGGGGGCATCCTCAAGGATGCCCCCGCTTACTGCACGCCCTTGCTTTTTCCTGACGTTGTTTCCCGTTGGGGCTTCAAGCCCGTTGCGAAAAGCCCCTGCCCGCGCAGCGCTCACGCCGGATACCCTTCAGCCTCCAGCACCTGGGCTGCCACGGTGCGGCCGAGGGCGAAGGCGTTGATGGGGTCGCGGCGGATGAGGCGCCGGACGATGGAGAGCTGGAGGCGCAGGTTGTCGCCTTCCTCCAGCGCCGCCAGGGCCCGACGGGCTATAGGTTCCGCCTGGTCCAGCGCGTCGTGGACGAAGAGCTTGGTCATGTCGGTGAAAAGCGGCGGGCAGCCGGCCTTCTCCGTGCGCAGCAGGGCGCTTTCCGCCGCGTACAGCGCAATGCCCAGATCGGCCGCCGCGGCCAGCAGCTCCTGTTCCTGTTCGATTTTCTCCATGTGCTTCTGCGCCGCAAGGCCCGCCACCATCAGCGTCAGCTTGCGCAAGTTGTCGATCAGGCTGCGCTCGACAGCCAGCGGATTGTCGGAGGCGGCGGCCACTTCCGCGCCGAACGACGGCGTGAACTCCGTCAGCTCCTTCTGCAGCGCGAACATGGCCTCCAAGAGCGGCAGCTCGCCTTTCATGGCCCGGCGCAGCATGGTGCCCGGGATAAGCAGGCGGTTGATTTCGTTGGTGCCCTCGAAGATGCGGTTGATGCGGGCGTCGCGGTAGGCCCGCTCCACGACGAACTCTTTCATGTAGCCGTAGCCGCCGTGGATTTGCACGGCCTCGTCGGCTACGAAGTCCAGCGTTTCGGAACCAAAGACCTTGTTGATGGACGCTTCCACCGCGTATTCGCCGATGGCTTGACCGGCTTCCCGGCTGACGTCTTTCGCCAGGTCAAGCCCCGCCAGCGCTTCGGTGAGCTGGCCCGCGGTGCGGTACACCATACTCTCGAGTACGAAGGTGCGTACGGCCATGGCGGCCAGCTTCTGCTGGATGAGCGGGAAAGACGCGATGGGCTGGCCGAACTGCTTGCGCTCCCGGGCGTACTTGGCCGACACTTCGATCAGCGCTTTGCTCGCGCCCAGAGCGCCCGCCGCCAGCTTCCAGCGGCCCAGATTCAGCACGTTGAAGGCGATGACGTGGCCGCGGTCTACTTCGCCCAGCACGTTCTCGACGGGCACCTTGACGTTGTCCAGGTACACCATGACCGTGGACGACCCTTTGATGCCCATCTTCTCCACTTCGGGACCGACGCTGACGCCTTCAAGGTCTCTCGGCACGATGAAGGCGGTAATGCGCTGGTTGACCCGGGCGTAGACGATGAAGACGTGGGCGAAGCCGCCGTTGGTAATCCACTGCTTCTGGCCGTTGAGAATGTAGTGGGTGCCGTCGTCGCTGAGCACGGCCGTCGTCTTGGCCGCCAGCGCGTCGGAACCCGCGTCGGGCTCGGTGAGGGCGTAGGCCGCGATCCACTGGCCGCTGGCCAGCTTCGGCAGGAAGCGGCGCTTTTGCTCCTCGTTGCCGAAGTAGACGATGGGCAGCGTGCCGATGCCCGTGTGGGCGCCGAACGTGAGGCTGAACGATTGGGCGTAGCGGCCCATGATTTCGGTAATGAGGGTGGAGGTGGTGGTCGTCAGGCCCAGTCCGTCGTACTCGGGCGGAATGTCCACGCCCAGGAGGCCGAGCTCGCCGGCGCGCCGCATGAGGGCCACGGAATGCTCGTGCTCGCGGTTTTCGATTTTGTCCAGCAGCGGCACGACTTCGTTCTTGACGAAGCCGGCCGCCGTCTCGCCGATGAGGCGCTGCTCATCGGTCAGGTCTTCCGGCGTGAAGATGTCGGCCGGAGCGGGGGAGCCCAGCAAGAAGCCGCCGCCCCGCTTGAAGAGCGCCGGATCGTAGGTCATGGCACAACCACCTTTCGTTCTTAAGACTCAGCTCCGGGAAACTCAAACACGCCCGCCGCGCCCATGCCGCCGCCGATGCACATGGTCACAAGGCCGTAGCGGGCGCCGCGCCGGGCGGCTTCGTACATGAGCGTCACCGTCTGGCGGGCGCCCGTGCAGCCCAGCGGGTGCCCGAGGGCGATGGCGCCGCCGTTGACGTTGACTTTGGCGGGGTCGAGGCCCAGCTCTCGCATGACCGGCACCGCCTGGGCGGCGAACGCTTCGTTGAGCTCGATGAGGTCCACGTCGTCCAGCCTGATGCCTGCCCGCCGCAAGGCTTTCGGCACCGCCTCCACCGGGCCGATGCCCATGACGTCGGGGGCGACGCCCGCCACCGCGAAGGAGCGGTATACGGCCATGGGCTTCAGGCCCAACTCCTCGGCTTTGCCGGCGGCCATGACGACCACCGCCGCCGCGCCGTCGCTCATCTGCGACGCGTTGCCGGCCGTGACGGTGCCGCCTTCCTTGAACGCCGGCTTCAAGTTCGCCAGCGCCTCCATGGACGTGTCGCGCCGCACGCCTTCATCGGTATCGAAGATCACGCTCTCCGTGACGGCGCGCCGGCCGTCGAAGCGGGTGCGCTTGACCGGCACCGGCACGATCTCGTCTTTGAACTTCCCCGCGTCGATGGCGGCCGCGGCGCGGCGGTGGCTCTCCAGGGCGAAAGCATCCTGCTCTTCTCGGCTGACGTTGTATTTTTCCGCCACCCGCTCGGCCGTCAGCCCCATGCTCATGTACACTTCCGGCGAGCTGCGTACCAGGTCCGGGTTGGGGGACAGCTTGAAGCCCGTCATCGGCACGCGGCTCATGCTCTCGACGCCGCCTGCCACGATGACGTCGGCCTGGCCAGTCATGATGCGCTCCGCGGCCATGGCGATGGCCTGCAAACCCGACGAGCAGAAGCGGTTGATGGTCATGCCCGGCACCGAGATAGGCAGGCCCGCCAAGATGGAGGCGATGCGGGCGATATTCAGCCCTTGCTCGCCTTCGGGCATGGCGCATCCCAAGATCACGTCATCGATCATCTCCGGCTCCAGGCCCGGCGCGCGGGCGACGGCTTCCTTGATGACGATGGCGGCCAGGTCGTCCGGCCGCATGTCTTTGAGGGTTCCTTTGTGCGCTCGTCCAATCGGCGTCCTCACGCCCGCGACAATGACTGCCTCTCGCACTTCGGCCACGCTCCTTGGTCTCGCATCCTCCGGCTTGGCGCGCCGGTCAATTGCGCAGCGGCTTGCCGGTCTTGAGAATGTGTTGCATCCGCGCCAGCGTTTTCGGATTGCCGCACAGGCTCAGGAACTCTTGCCGCTCCAAGTCGAGCAGGTACTGCTCGGTCACCCGGGTCCTCGCGGGGACGTCGCCGCCGGTCAGGACGTACGCCAGCTTGCGGGCGATGTGCAGGTCGTACTCGGTGGCGTAGCCCGACCAGAACAGCTGCTGGGCGGCCAGCTCCAGCACCGCCCGCCCGTCGGGGCCGAGCACCGGAATTTCCGGCGGCGCCGGAGGCTTGTAGCCGGCCGCGTCCAGCTCCAGCACGGCTTGCTTGGCCTCGTGCCAAAGGTGATGCTGGTTGGCCACGATTTTGTCGGCCTTGCGCAAGTAGTTGAGCTGCACAGCTTCCGGGGCGCTGGCGGCTACTTTGGCGGTGCCGATGGTCTCGAACACTTTGTTGACCAGCGGCTGTGGGTCGACCGCGGTGTGCATGGCGCTGGCAGGCGCGCCGCCGAGCAGGCCCGGCGTTCCTTCCATGGCGCGGATGAGCATCTCTTTGCAGCCACCGCCGGCCGGAATGAGGCCGGCGCCCACTTCCACCAGGCCGATGTACGTTTCGAAGGCGGCCACGACCCGGTCCGCGGCGAAACACAGCTCCGCGCCGCCGCCCAGCGTCATGCCGTAGGGCGCCACGACGACCGGTCGCTCGAAGTATTTCAGCGCCTGGTTGACGGCCTGGAACTGGCGCACCGCCAGGTCGACCTCGTCCCATTCGCCCTCCTGGGCCGCCACCAAGATGATGGCCAGGTTGGCGCCCACGCAGAAGTTGGGCAGCACGTGGCTGCTGATGACCAGGCCGCGGAAGTTCTCTCGCACCTTCTGCATGGCGACGTGCAGCATCTGGATCAGGTCCGCGCCGATGGCCTGCTTGGGCGAATGAAAGTCGACCAGCGCCACCTCGTCGCCGATGTCGTACAAGGTCGCCCCGGGCAGTGCGTGGATAACCTTTTGCCGCGCTTTGAGGAGCGCCACGTCGAAGGTGCGCGGGCGTTCGGGTACCTCCGCCCGCTCGCCGGAGAACGTCGCATACGTGCGCCGGCCGTCCTGAAGGGCGTAGAAGGAGGGCGTGCCGCTTTGCGCGAGCTTGGCGACCCACGGGGGAACCTCGGCTCCTTCCTTCTCTATGCGGCGGAGCGACTCGACCAGCCCGATGGCGTCCCACGCCTCGAAAGGCCCCAGCTCCCAGCCGAAGCCCCAGCGCAGCGCGTTGTCGATGCTGACGATGTCGTCGGCCATGTGCGAGGCGACGCGGGCGGTGTAGATCAACGTTCGCTTCATGATTTCCCAGGCGAACCGGCCCGCCTTATCGTCGGCGTTGACGAGGTAGCGGATGCGTTCCCGCACGTCGTCCATACCTCGCACGACCGCCAGCGACGGCGCATCGAGCCGGCGGCGGGGGACGTACTCCATCGTCTCCGGGTCGAGCACGAGGATCTCCGTCTCGCCGTCGCCCTTCACCCGCTTGTAGAAGCCGTGGCGGGTCTTCTCGCCCAAAGCGCCCCGCTCGATGAGGCGCTGGATGATGGGGGGCAGAGCGAAGGCGTCCCGTTCCCACGGTTCCGGCGCGGCCCGGTGCAAGTTCTCGGCCACCATGGCGAACACGTCAATGCCGACCAGGTCGAGGGTGCGAAACGTAGCCGATTTCGGCCGGCCCATAGGCGGTCCCGTGATAGCATCAACGTCGTCGGCCCGCAGCCCCTGCTCCTCCATGACCCGCAGCGTTTCGAGGAGGCCGAAGGTGCCGACCCGGTTGGCGATAAAGTTGGGAGTGTCCTTGGCGAGGACGACGCCTTTGCCCAGCACGCGCTCGGCAAAGGCGGTAATGCG